>CAIXPV010000017.1 GCA_903921405.1 uncultured Actinomycetes bacterium | reverse complement strand
CAGGTACTGCAAATATTAAATCTCACCACAATGTCGGTGGCTTGCCAGATGATTTAAAGTTTTCCTTAATTGAACCACTTCGCACTTTGTTTAAGGATGAAGTTCGTTTAGTTGGTCTTGAACTAGGGCTACCTGAAGAGATTATTTGGCGACAGCCATTTCCAGGCCCAGGCCTTGGAATCCGTATTGTGGGTGAAGTTACACAAGAGCGTCTTGATCTATTACGCGAAGCCGATGCAATCGCGCGTTTTGAACTCAAAGCTGCGGGCCTTGATCGAGATATCTGGCAGTGCCCAGTTGTCCTGCTAGCCGATGTGCGCTCGGTAGGCGTTCAAGGAGATGGTCGAACCTATGGGCACCCTATTGTTTTACGCCCAGTATCGAGTGAAGATGCCATGACTGCGGATTGGTCGAGAGTTCCCTATGAAGTTCTTGAGAAAATCTCAACGCGTATTACTAACGAGGTGCGCGAAGTCAACCGAGTCGTGTTAGATGTAACTAGCAAACCACCAGGCACGATCGAATGGGAATAGAACAATGATAAAGAAGCTGATTGCTCCAACTTGTGTGAGCTTGGTTTTAGTTGCCACTTTTATGTCTCCTGTTGCACAGGCTGCACAGCGACCTACTACTGTCTCCGGTTGCGCGGCGGTCACTGCTAAAAGTCATACACCAATGAAAGTTAGCGAACCGGCAGTCATTAGTAAGAGCTTGCCAAAGACTATGACAATTGTTACTAACTGTGGCTCAATCGTGATCTCATTACTATCAAAGCAAGCGCCGCTCACCGTTACAAAGATTACGGCTCTGGCTAAGGCGAAGTATTTCAACTCGTCGCTGTGTCATCGATTAACTACTGATGGACTTTTTGTTTTGCAGTGCGGAGATCCAACGGCTTCTGGTTCAGGTTCGCCAACTGGTTGGAAGGGCTATAAGGACGAGAATCTTCCAGCTAACAAGGCAGCTAACTATCCAGCTGGAACCGTTGCCATGGCTAACTCTGGTCCTGGAACAAATGGAAGCCAATTCTTCTTGGTCTATAAGGACACGCAACTTCCGCCCAACTACACAATTTGGGGAAAGATAACGTCAGGTCTAGATTTTCTATTAAAACTTTCTGAAGTTGGTTCGTACACGGTTAACCAAAGCGATGGCAAGGCCTACTACGCCTCTGATGGTTATCCAATACAAAGCGTTGAGATTAAATCAGTCACGCTTCGATAATTAATTTGTATTTACAATTTTAAAAGCTTCAGCGATTCGACCTTCAGCAAAGCCTGCAGCTGCAGCATTTCGTTGACCCCACTCACGAATCATTCGCTCTAACTCAGGATTATGAGCAGTTTGAGATGCATGTGCGTGCAGAGCTTTCATCTTTAATTCAAAGGTATCCGTGATATCAACAAAGTGATCTGGGTGCGCAAATGAGCTAACCCATACCTCTTTAACTCGCCATGGTTCTAGACCTTCAACATCTAATAAATCAGTGAAAGCAAATGGATTGCGGGCATCTGGATACACCGCTTGAATCGAAGCCTCACCAGCAGCTAAGTGATCTGGATGGCTTGCACCGATTCGGTCCCAGTTACGCTCTGGACTTTGGCAGACTAAGCGATCTGGCTTTGAAATACGCATCTGACGAACTAGATCTTTACGCAGCGCAAGCGTGGGCTCTAAGTGGCCATCTACGTAGTTGAGGAAAGTTATATCGGTAACACCAATTGCAGCACCTGCGGCACGTTGTTCGCGTTGGCGAATTGCAGGCATCTCTTCTTTTGTAAATCCTGACTCTTCTCCGCCTTGGTCGCCATTTGTACAAAATACATATGCGACGTCAATACCCTTTTTAACCCATTGGGCAATGGTTCCTGAAGCTCCAAAATCAGAGTCATCAGGGTGGGCACTAATGACCAAAACTCGTTTGACCTCACTATCTGCGATCGGTTCCATCGCGTTAGCCTAATAGACTTAAGGCCATGATGAGTAATGAAACTTTGCTTGCGGGTCTAAATCCTGCACAAAGCACCGCAGTTACTCACGCAGGTGGACCATTGCTCGTGGTGGCAGGTGCGGGCTCGGGCAAGACCCGTGTGTTAACCAGACGAATTGCATATTTGATGTCTCACAGGCACGTTGCCCCGTATCAAATTCTGGCAATTACATTTACAAATAAAGCCGCCGGAGAAATGAAGGCGCGCGTTGGGGAATTAGTTGGACCTGTAGCTCAATCAATGTGGGTATCTACTTTCCACTCGGCATGTGTACGTATCTTGCGCCAAGAGGCTGTGCGTATGGGTTATAGCAACTCATTTTCTATTTATGACTCTGCCGATTCTTTGCGTCTTATTACTATCGTTGCAAAAGAGCTCAACTTGGATTCAAAGAGATATCCAGCTCGCCAATTTCAATCGATGATTTCAAATGCTAAGAATGAACTCATGGGACCCCAAGATTACGTCAATGCCTCGAGTAATCAATTTGAACAAGTCGTGGGCGATGTCTATGGCGTCTATCAGGCACGACTGCAACGCGCTAATGCAATGGATTTTGATGATCTGATTTCCAAGACCGTTGAAGTCTTGCAGCGATTTCCTGAAGCCAAAGCGCGTTTTAGGTCGCGCTTTCGACATGTCTTAGTCGATGAATACCAGGACACGAATCACGCTCAATACATTCTTGTAAAAGAGTTAGTGGGCACGGATAGCGAAGGCATGCCACCGGCAGAACTATGCGTAGTTGGCGACGCCGATCAATCAATTTATGGCTTTCGCGGAGCCACGATTCGCAATATTTTGCAGTTTGAATTGGATTATCCCAATGCGACTACGGTGCTATTAGAGCAGAACTACCGTTCAACTCAGAACATTCTTAACGCGGCCAATGCGGTCATAACAAAGAATGAGAGTCGCAAAGAGAAAAACCTCTGGACTGATTCAGGTTCTGGAGCACTGCTTACCGGCTATGTCGCTGAGAGCGAACACGATGAAGCCAACTTTGTCGCCGACGAGATCCGGCAGCTTCAAAAGGATTCACATTCAAATCCTGGCGATACGGCTATTTTCTATCGCACCAATGCACAGTCTCGAGTCTTTGAAGAAGTCTTTATGCGAAACGCTCTGCCTTATAAAGTTGTAGGCGGGCTTCGATTCTATGAGCGCCGTGAAGTCAAAGATTTGCTGGCATATTTGCGCGTTCTGACAAACCTGGAAGATGAAATCTCTCTTCGACGAATCATTAACGTTCCAAAGCGGGGCATTGGTGATACAACACTTGATTATGTCGATGAATTTGCACGACTGCATGGAGTTTCTTTTTGGCAAGGCTTGCTTCGTGCCTCACAAATTGAAGCCTTATCATCTCGGGCAGCGCTTTCGATAAATGATTTCACTTCGATGATTAGCGCGCTCAATGTTTTAGTAGAAGCCAAAACTCGCCCATCTGTCATTGTCGAAGCTGCATTAGAACAGTCGGGTTTATTAAAAGAGTTAGTAGATAGCGCTGATCCACAAGATGAAGTACGAGTTGAAAACCTTAAAGAGCTAGTCGCCGTTTCAATGGAGTATGAAGAACGAGAGTTTGATGAACTGGCCGAAGATGAAGAGATTTCACTGTCAGGCTTTCTAGAAAAAGTTTCACTTGTTGCTGATGCCGATGAAATTCCCGAAGGCGAAGACCACGGAGGAGTAGTTACGATGATGACACTTCACACTGCAAAAGGTCTTGAGTTCCCGACAGTATTTCTCACTGGCATGGAAGATGGAATATTTCCGCATTCACGAACGCTTGGTGAAAAAGATGAGATTGAAGAAGAGCGCAGACTTGCCTACGTTGGTTTAACTCGCGCACGTGAACGGCTCTATCTTTCACGCGCTGAATATCGATCAACCTGGGGTGCACCAAATTACAATCCACCCTCACGCTTCCTCGATGAGATTCCCGACGATGTCATTGAATGGCGCAATCAATCCTCTGCATCGTTCTCACCAGCCTCTATTAAGCGCTCTCGTGTTGCTACAGCACCGCCTCCACGAGCAACGGGCAAGAAGATTTCTTCAATTGAACTCAGTATCGGCGAACGTGTGTCACATGACACATTTGGTTTAGGCACGGTCGTATCAGTGGCGGGTGAGGGCGATAAGGCGGAGGCGACAATAAAATTTGGACAGTATGGCGAGAAGCGATTGTTGCTGCGCTATGCACCTGTTGAGAAGCTCTAGGATTACCCCCTAAACACGATACGGAGTACCAGTGGATCTCTTTGAATATCAAGCCCGTGACTTATTTGAAAAGCATGGCGTCCCAGTTCTAGCAGCGGCTATTGCAACAACGGCCGATGAAGCCGAAGCTGCAGCAACAAAAATCGGCGGCAAGGTAGTCGTTAAGGCGCAGGTAAAAGTTGGTGGTCGCGGTAAAGCTGGCGGCGTAAAGCTGGCCGAGAATCCTGCAGATGCCCGCGAAAAAGCCGCGGCAATTCTGGGAATGGATATCAAGGGCCACGAGGTTCGCACTGTAATGATTGCAGCTGCTGCGCCAATCGAATCTGAATACTACTTAGCGATTTTGCTTGACCGCTCAAATCGAACATTCCTTGTAATGGCATCGGTTTCTGGCGGAATGGATATTGAAGAAGTTGCACATACTGCGCCCGAAAAATTAGCGAAGATCCCGGTCTCTGCAGTTGATGGAATTAGTTTGGCAAAGGCTACAGAGATTGTCGCCGCAGCTAACTTTCCAAGTGATGTTGCCGATCAAGTTGCACAGGTTCTCTTAAAGCTGTGGGAAGTTTTCCAGTCTGAAGATGCAACACTTGTTGAAGTTAATCCATTGGTTAAGACCAAAGATGGAAAAGTAATTGCTCTCGATGGAAAAATTACTCTTGATGACAATGCAGAGTTTCGCCAACCAGGTCATGAGGCCTTGGTTGACCACGCAGCAACAAATGCACTTGAAGCTGCAGCTAAAGCGAAGAATCTTAATTATGTAAAGCTTGATGGTGAAGTTGGAATCATCGGCAACGGTGCAGGTCTTGTCATGAGCACTTTGGATGTTGTTGCATATGCAGGCCAAAAGCATGGTGGAGTTCGCCCAGCTAACTTCTTAGATATTGGTGGCGGAGCATCGGCGCAGATTATGGCCGATGGTCTCTCAATTATTCTTGGCGATAAAGATGTGAAGAGCGTCTTCGTAAATGTATTTGGCGGAATCACTGCGTGTGACGCCGTTGCAGATGGAATTGTTCAAGCTTTAGAGCTACTAGGTGACAAAGCAACTAAGCCGATCGTTGTACGCCTAGATGGCAACAATGTCGTTGAAGGACGAGCAATTTTGGCAAAAGCGGCACACCCGCTAATCGAACAGGCCGACACGATGGATGGAGCAGCTAACCGTGCTGCAGAATTGGCGGCAAAGTAATGGCTATCTTCTTGAATGAAAATACTAAGGTCATTGTTCAAGGGATGACTGGCTCTGAAGGAACCAAACACACACGCCGCATGTTGGCATCGGGTACAAAGATTGTTGGCGGAGTAACACCGGGTAAGGGTGGACAAGTCGTAGATATTGATGGCCACCAGCTTCCAGTTTTTAACACCGTTGCAGAGGCAATGTCGGCAACTGGTGCCAATGCATCTGTTGTCTTCGTTCCGCCTAAGTTTGCAAAAGCTGCAGTGATCGATGCAATCGATGCAGCAATGCCATTAGTCGTTGTGATTACCGAAGGTATTCCAGTTCACGACTCAGCAAGTTTCTATGCATACTCAGCTAGTAAGGGAACAACACGCATTATTGGGCCAAACTGTCCTGGATTGATTAGCCCCGGAAAATCAAATATTGGAATCATCCCTGCCGACATCACTGGTGCGGGGCCAATTGGCTTAGTATCAAAATCAGGAACTCTTACTTACCAAATGATGTATGAACTGCGCGATATTGGATTTAGTACGGCAGTTGGAATCGGTGGAGACCCTGTTATTGGAACAACACACATTGATTGCTTGCGAGCATTTCAAGATGATCCAGAGACAACTGCAATCGTCATGATTGGTGAAATTGGCGGCGATGCAGAAGAGCGCGCAGCTGCATTTATCGCTGAATATGTAACTAAGCCAGTTGTTGGCTACGTAGCAGGATTTACCGCACCTGAAGGAAAGACAATGGGTCACGCAGGCGCAATTGTTTCTGGCTCTTCAGGTACGGCTCAAGGAAAGCAAGATGCACTAGAGGCAGCAGGCGTAAAAGTCGGCAAGACTCCTAGTGAAACGGCGCAGTTACTGCGCGATATTTTAGGCCGTTAACAGAAATGTTCGGGCGCGTACTTGGGGTCACAGCGACCCAAGTGCTGCGCAGCATCGCACTTCTACTTCTGCCAACATCATTTATTGCACTTCTTGCTTGGGCAACTGCCGGCAGTGCTACTGGAAACACCGGAGATCCACTCCGGGCGGCGTTATGGATTTGGTTAGCGGCACATCAACTCCCATTTTCTTTAGCGCTTCCGCCAGTTAACGCTGCGGGCTATCTGTCGTACTTACCGCTAGGTGCACTGGTATTTCCAGTCCTGGCAATTCGAAATGGAATAGCACGAACAATTGATCGCCTCGATCATGATTCATCACTCATTCCGTTGGCTCGAGTATTATTTGCCGTTATGTATAGCGCAATTGGCGCTCTCTTTGCTTATTTCTCATCCACTAGTTCAGTAAAACCAGTGTGGTACTTTGTGCCACTTTTCTTTTTACCGCTAACTTTCATCAGCGCAGCTACCGTTGGCCGCCGCTTAATTTTCGGGCAAGCAATTCTCTACAGCTCTCGAATCATTGCCTTCTTGCTGGGAATCTCATCGATCATCTTTGGAATCACAATCTTTACCCATTTATCTACGGTAAAAAACTTAACTACAGTTCTTGAGCCAGGATTGCTAGGTGGTTTTCTCTTACTCCTATTAAATATTGTGTATCTACCTAATGCTGTAGTTGCCACGCTCGGCTATTTTTCAGGCGCAGGCTTTGCCGTTGGTTCAGGCTCGCTTATTTCCCCGTTAAGTTTTCATGTGAACTCAATTCCAGCTTTTCCACTTCTCGGAACACTTCCAGCGGGTAAATATCACATTGCTCTGATTGGTATTGCATGTGTAGTTCTCTCTGGTGCCATGCTTACAATCTGGACCGTTGCACTTAATACAAAGATTTTGATACAGAGTTTGTTTGCCTCCGTTGTGATTATCGCTTTAATTGGATATGCCGGTAGCGGAGCGCTCTTTACTGATGCAATGTCGGCTGTTGGCGTCTCACCGTGGAAATTTACTCTCAGCGTTGGTACAGAGTTAATATTCGGGGCGTTGCTAGCGCTGTATATTCCCCGCATAGGTAAGCGTTAATGGCGTATCGCCTTGTAGTATTGGCATCAGGATCAGGAACGTTGGCACAAGCAATTGTTGATGCGCGGGACGAATTAGGTATTGAAATCGCAGCAGTAATTAGTGATAACGATGCAGCGCCTGTCTTAGGTAAAGCACAGTCAATGGGTATTACAACCGACGTCGTTGCTGTTGGGGCTTCACGCCATGAGTGGAACACTCAGATAATTGAGCGAGTAGGTGCATATAAGCCCGATCTAGTTGTCAGCGCTGGCTTCATGCGCATCCTGCCCGCCGATTTCGTCAATAGATTTCCAACAATTAATATCCATCCAGCGCTATTGCCGAACTTTCCAGGTGCACACGCCGTGAGAGATGCTCTAGCTGCAGGCGTTGCAGTAACTGGCACAACAGTGCACTGGGTAGATGATGGTGTCGATACTGGGCCAATCATCACGCAGATGGAGGTTCCCATTGTGCCCGGTGAGGATGAGTCAACACTTCATGAGAGAATTAAGAAAGTTGAACGAGGTCTCATTGTTGCGACCATTGCACTAATTCTTCCAACTTTGGAGCGACATGTCTGAACGTAAAGTAATTCGACGGGCACTAGTTAGCGTCTATGACAAAGCTCGTTTACTAGAAGTTGGGCAAGCCCTTTGTGATGCTGGAGTCGAAATTCTGTCGACGGGTTCAACTGCCAAGAATCTAGCTGCAGCAGGTATTGCTGTCACTGAAGTCAGTCAGTACACGGGCTTTCCAGAAATAATGGGCGGGCGAGTTAAGACTCTGCACCCTCGTGTGCACTCTGGAATTCTGGCCGATCAAGGTAATCCTGAACACCTCAAGGCGATTGCCGAATTAGATATCGCGCCATTTGATCTAGTGATTATCAATCTTTATCCCTTTGCGCAAACTATTGCATCGGGAGCTGATTTTGCCGAATGTATTGAGCAGATTGATATCGGTGGTCCATCCATGCTGCGCGGCGGTGCAAAGAACCACAACTCAGTGGCGGTGGTCTGTAAGACATCTCAGTACGATGCTTTGATTGAAGCGATTAAAGCTGGTGGCTTTACTTACGAGCAGCGCAAAGCATTGGCTTTAGAGGTCTTTAGAACTACGGCTGAATATGACTTAGCGATAGCAACATGGCTAGATGAAAGTAAAGAGTTACCAGAGTGGTTTGGCCGAATCTACAAGCGCGAGAATACTTTGCGCTATGGTGAAAACCCACATCAAAATGCAGCAATTTACTCCGGTGGACCAGCAGGAATCGTTGGCGCTGTTCAGTTACATGGCAAAGAGATGTCATTTAATAACTACACCGATGCCGATGCGGCATGGCGAGCAGCGTTAGATCATGATCAGCCATGTGTGGCAATCATCAAACACGCTAACCCGTGTGGCATAGCAGTTGCAAGTGATATAGCTCAAGCGCACAGCAGAGCACACGAGTGTGATCCTGTTTCTGCTTTTGGCGGAGTAGTAGCAGCAAATCGCCAAGTCAGTGTGAAAATGGCTGAACAGCTATCTGAGATATTTACCGAAGTTGTCATTGCGCCAAGTTATGAAGCAGGTGCAGTTGAGATACTAGCCAAGAAACCTTCGATTCGAATTTTGCAATGCGATGTTACTTCTATTGCAAGTATTGAAATGCGCCCAGTATCAGGGGGAGTGTTGCTTCAAGAGACCGACTTAATAAACGCACCCGGAGATAGCTCGGCATCATGGACTCAAGTTTGCGGTGGAAAAGTTAGTGATGAAGTAATGATGGATTTAGAGTTTGCGTGGAAATCAGTGCGCGCAGTGAAGAGCAACGCGATCTTGTTAAGTAAGGGTGGGGCATCTGTTGGCATAGGAATGGGACAAGTGAATCGAGTTGATTCTGCCCGTCTTGCAGTTACCAGAGCGGGTGATCGAGTCAAGGGCTCTATTGCTGCAAGTGATGCATTTTTCCCATTTGCAGATGGATTACAAATTCTCATTGATGCCGGAATCGCAGCTGTCGTTCAACCTGGTGGGAGTGTTCGAGATGACGAAGTCATCGCTGCCGCACAGAGCGCTGGAATTGCGATGTTTTTCACTGGAACACGGCATTTCTCTCACGCTTAGTGCGGGCATAGGATTACAGCATGAGCGCACAAATTTTAGATGGCAAGGCATTAGCAACTTCGATTAAATCTCAATTAGCCGTGAGAGTCGTTGAATTAAAGTCCCGCGGAATAACTCCAGGTCTGGGAACGGTTTTAGTTGGCGATGATCCAGGTTCGCACTCATACGTTGGTGGAAAGCATCGTGACTGCCATGAAGTAGGAATCAACTCAATCCGTGTTGATCTGCCTGCCGATGCAACTGAGGCCGATGTGATGGCGGCGATTAAAGATTTAAATTCATCAAATGAATGCACGGGCTACATCGTGCAGTTGCCACTGCCCAAGGGAATTAACACGCAGAGAGTTCTTGAAGCGATCGACCCATCGAAAGATGCCGATGGGTTACACCCGATGAACTTAGGGCGTTTAGTCTCTGGTTATGACGCGCCGTTGCCATGTACGCCACATGGAATCGTTGAACTGTTAACTCATTATGGAATTAGTACACAAGGTGCTGAGGTAACAGTTATCGGGCGTGGGTTAACTGTTGGTCGCCCACTTGGTTTACTTCTCACGCGCAAACAAGAAAATGCAACAGTGACGTTGACTCACACTGGAACCAAAGACTTATTAACCCACACCAAAAACGCCGACATTATCGTTGCCGCAATTGGGCAAGCTCATTTCTTAAAGGCCGAGATGATTAAGCCGGGTGCAGTCGTGATCGATGTTGGAATCTCACGAACAGAGCAAGGCTTATTGGGAGATGTAGATCCTGGCGTCATGGAAGTTGCATCATGGGTTGCACCGATGCCTGGTGGTGTAGGTCCGATGACTCGAGCAATGTTGATCAAGAACGTAGTTGATGCATGCAGTTAACAAACCGACTTCTAAGTATTGTCAGTAATATTTCAATACTTGTTGGTGTGGCATTGGGAATGGGCGGCATAGTGCGAGGTGGGTCACTATTTATAGCGGCCGGCACTGCAGGTGTAGCACTCAAAGCGCGCCATCGCCGCCGTTTCGACTTTTACTTTCCTCTCATTATTGCAATTGCCCTTTTTGCCTTGGCAGTTGCACTTCCTCGTGGACGGTAGAGTTTGCGTAGTGCCTCATTCACTTAACAAAGGGAGTACGCCATGGGCGGAAAAGTCACAGTAGTCGGCGCAGGTTTTTATGGATCAACAACTGCACTTCGATTGGCCGAATACGATGTTTTTGACACGGTAGTTCTTACCGATATCGTCGAAGGCAAACCAGAAGGTTTAGCTCTCGATATGAATCAATCTCGTTCTATTGAAGGTTTCGAGACAAAAATAATTGGCGCAACAACGACACCAGAAGGTGCGGGCTATGAAGCCACAGCAAACTCAGATGTAGTGGTTATTACCGCCGGACTTCCACGCAAGCCTGGTATGAGTCGTATGGATTTAATCGGTGTTAACGCTGGAATCGTCCGTGGAGTTGCAGAAAACATTGCTAAGCATTCACCTAACGCAGTCATTATCGTGGT
Source organism: uncultured Actinomycetes bacterium (assembly GCA_903921405.1). Lineage (GTDB taxonomy): Bacteria > Actinomycetota > Actinomycetes > Nanopelagicales > Nanopelagicaceae > Planktophila. The sequence goes on along the minus strand of CAIXPV010000017.1, from coordinate 1,470 downwards.
TTCAAATCCCCTCGATGAGATGACGGCACTTGCTCAGATTGCAACTGGTTTTCCTAAGAATCGCGTGATGGGTCAAGCAGGAATGTTAGATACTGCGCGCTTTACGAACTTTGTTGCAGAGAAGTTGGCCGTAAAAGTAGGCGTTGTTAAGACGCTGACACTTGGTTCACACGGTGACACCATGGTTCCAGTTCCAAGTCGCTGCACAGTTAATGGAAAAGCACTTAGCGAGCTTCTATCTCAAGCCGAAATCGATGAGCTCGTTGATCGCACACGCAATGGTGGCGCAGAAGTTGTTGCCCTACTAAAGACAGGCTCTGCATATTATGCGCCGTCGGCTGCAGCTGCACGTATGGCAAAGGCGGTCATTGAAGACTCTGGTGCAGTAATGCCAGTGTGCGCATGGGTCGATGGAGAATATGGAATTTCAGGCGTCTACCTTGGTGTTGAAGCCGAGATTGGCCGCAGCGGAATCAGAAAAGTCGTTGAAAGCGCACTGACTGAATCCGAAGTTACCGCGCTAAAAGCTGCCGCAGAGGCAGTTCGTGCAAAACAAGCAGACGTCCAAACACTCTAAAGGGGAGATCAACGCATGGCCAAGATTAAAGTAGAAGGAACCGTAGTCGAGCTAGATGGCGATGAGATGACTCGCATTATTTGGCAGTTCATTAAGGAGTCATTGATCCTTCCTTATCTAGACGTCAACCTTGATTACTACGATCTTGGCATGGAAAACCGTGATGCAACCGATGATCAGGTAACCATTGATTCCGCACATGCGATTCAAAAGCATGGCGTTGGAATTAAGTGCGCAACGATTACTCCTGACGAGGCTCGTGTTGAAGAGTTTGGTCTTAAGAAGATGTGGAAGTCCCCTAATGGAACTGTCCGCAATATCTTGGGCGGCGTGATTTTCCGCGAGCCAATCATTATCAGCAACGTTCCACGTTTGGTACCTCACTGGACTAAGCCAATTGTTATTGGTCGCCATGCTTTTGGTGATCAGTACAAAGCAACAGATTTCAAAGTTCCAAGTGCCGGCAAGCTAACGATGACATTTGTTCCAGCCGATGGCTCTGCACCAGTTGAATACAATGTTTTTGATTTCCCATCATCGGGTGTTGCAATGGGTATGTACAACATGGATGAATCAATCCGTGACTTTGCCCGAGCTTCTTTGAACTACGGACTTAACCGTAACTTCCCGGTTTACCTTTCAACCAAAAACACAATCTTGAAGGCATACGATGGCCGATTCAAAGATATCTTTGAAGAGATCTTCCAAGCCGAGTTCAAAACTGCATTCGAAGCTGCAGGAATTTGGTATGAGCACCGCTTAATCGATGACATGGTCGCTATGTCACTTCGCATGGAGGGTGGATATGTCTGGGCATGTAAGAACTATGACGGCGATGTTCAATCCGACACCGTTGCTCAGGGTTATGGATCACTTGGTTTAATGACATCAGT
>CAIXPV010000016.1 GCA_903921405.1 uncultured Actinomycetes bacterium | reverse complement strand
GATTCGAATGTAGTTGAGCGCACTTATTTAATGCGCAAGGAATTAGTCACAACAAATACCGATGACATAGCCATTGCAGCTGCCGCATAAATTGGCTGTAATAAACCAAGGGCTGCGATAGGAATTCCGATGACGTTATAAACAAGGGCCCAACCCATGTTGAGACGGATAATAGTGAGAGTTTTCTTAGCTAACTGCAACGCATCGATAACACTTGCTAAACCTGAGTTCATTAACGTTATATCAGCGCTGGAAATTGCCGTATCAGTTCCGGTGCCCATTGCCATAGATAAATCAGCGGCAGTAAGAGCTGCGGCATCATTGATTCCATCGCCAATCATTAATACACATCGACCCTCTGACTTTAATCGCTCAACTATCTGCAACTTAGTTTCAGGAAGCGCAGCCGACACAACATGTGCCGAGTCAATACCAACAGCTGCTGCAACACCGGCAGCGACTTCTGCGCTATCTCCTGTGACTAACCATGGTGTGATTCCCAATTGCGTAAGAGCGGTAATCGTGTGCGCTGCATCCTCTTTTAACTGGTCCCCCACTGAGAAAACTGCCAGTGCAACGCCATCCCAGGCAAGGACTGAAACAGTTAGTCCGGCTTCTTGCCCATGTGCGATTGCTAACTTAATTTCAGGATGAAAATCAGTGCAGCTATGTGCGACAGCTGACGGAGAGCCAATCAAAACTACTGGGGATTGTGTCCCAAGATTTACTCGTCCGGCTGCCCCTGATCCTGGAGTGACTGCAAAATCAGTAACCTCATAGTGTGTGGCGCCTTCTCCCAATGCATAACGAGTAATCGCTAATGCAACTGGGTGCGAGTTAAGTGTTTCAATCGCTTGAGCGGAAGAAATAATGGTTGTCTCTGTTATAAGTGTTGAAAATGAAGCCCCTAATACCTTGCCGGCTGCCACCGAAATAGTGGCTTCTTGCACTTTCATTACTCCATGAGTCAACGTGCCAGTTTTATCAAATACAACTGTGTCGACGTTTCGCGCAACTTCTAAGGTTCGCGGTTCACGCAGAACTATTCCACGTCGTGCCCCACGCCCTGATGCAACAAGGAGCGCTACGGGGGTAGCAAGCCCAAGCGCGCATGGACATGCGATGACCAAAACTGTTATTGCAATAGACACGGAGCGGGTAAGTGTGTGGCCCGAGTAGTACCAACCAGCAAAAGTTCCAATTGAAATCATCGTAACAACGGGCACGAAAACTGCACTAATGCGATCGGCCAAGCGTTGAATTGGGGCCTTTGTTCCCTGTGCGCTAATAACCATCGCAGTGATTCGTGCAAGTTCAGTATCTTTTCCGATTCTGGTTGCACGCACAATTAATCGTCCATTGTGATTAACCGATGCTCCAATGACTTGTGATCCTGGTCGAACATCGACCGGCTTTGATTCTCCAGTTAACATGGAGTTGTCAACGGCGCTCTCACCTTTTATTACTATTCCATCGGTAGCGATTCGATCTCCTGGGCGAACTTCAAACTCATCCCCTATTTGTAGTTGCTCAATAGGGACAATTAGAGGAAATCCACCTCGAACAATCGTTACCTCTTTGCTGCCAAGAGATAGGAGCGATGACAAAGCTTCGCCGGCAGCAGATTTTGCACGTGTCTCTAAATACCGACCGAGAATGACGAAGAAGATTACGCCAGCGGCAACTTCGGTGTACACATCTCCTGCACCAGTGGAGTTTGCATAAATTGACCATGTAAATGCGGCCAGTGATCCCATAGAAATTAAGTTATCCATTGTTGGATGCTTCAGATTGCGCAAAGCCGCTCGGTGAATTGGCCAAGCAATAATCAAAACTACTGGTGCACTTAATGCAATTACTAACCAGGCAGTAGCCGAATACAGTGGGCGAGCAATGGAATACGAATCTAACTGAGCAATAATCCACATATCAATGCGATGGTGCCAACTCATGACCATTGAAATTGCAACTGCCGGGGCAGTAAAGATAAATGCAAAGAATAAAGCCTTAGCTGATTTCTTACTATGCAGCGTTACGGCTTGACCGTCTGCTACTAGGGCAGCTTTATACCCGGCTTTTTCAACGGTTTTAACTAACTCTTTAACATTAATATCAGCCGGGGCCAGAATATGAGCTGTTTCCGTCGCAAAGTTAATTGTTGCGCTAACACCATCAATGGAATTTAACGCTTTTTCAACGGCGTTAACGCAGGACGAACACGTCATGCCTTCAATCGAAAGCGTTGTTGGCTCTAAGACCTCACTCATGGATTTAAACCTTTGATTACCGCAGCTTGAAGCGCTGCATTTGTTGAGACTCCGCTACCACCAAATGGTCCAGCAACCCCAGAAGTATTACTGAAACTTCCCCCAGCTTCGCGAACAATGATGTCAAGGGCTGCCATATCCCAGATTGCAAGGGTTGGCTCAATCGCTACATCCACTGCGCCTTCGGCCACCAGCATGTGTGACCAAAAATCTCCCATACCGCGTGTGCGCCAAGCACCATCTAGCATCTCTTGAAATGGCTTCAATCGATCACCAAAGCCTACAAAATCAGAGTAAGCAATCGATGCATCCTTTAAAGATGCAACCTGCGAGACCGATATCTTCTTGGTAGTCCCATTAAAAGTTACAAATGCACCGTGGCAGCAGGAAGCAAACCATCGGCGAGATAAAGCAGGTGAACTTGCAATGCCTACTACAACTTCTTGACTTCCATCGTCGTGTACTTCAACTAAAGCAATAAGACATGCCCACGTCGGAACCCCACGCATAAAGTTTTTAGTTCCATCAATTG
>CAIXPV010000015.1 GCA_903921405.1 uncultured Actinomycetes bacterium | reverse complement strand
TCAAGCCATTGACCCCACCGATCATGTGGCATAAAAACTGGCATCCGGCTGTGAATTTCGGCTAACTGGCCTGACGCTTCTTGAGTAATAATCGATGCGCTGTTAATTACTTCTCCACTAGGTGCGCGCCAGCTGCTCCAAATTCCAGCAATCGGCAACTGAGCCGAATCCTTCGCATGAATATAAAAAGGTTGCTTAGGCGGGTACTTGCCCAATGCCGTTGACCACTCGTAATAACCTTCGGCGGGAATCAAACAGCGCGTGGATTTAAATGCACTTCGAAATGTTGGCTTTTCATGGACACTTTCACTTCGTGCATTGATGGCTCTAGATTGCGATACTCGTGCCTCGTGGATATTAGTCAGCCATGGGGCGATCAGCCCCCAAGAAAGCGTTGCCAATTCGGTTTTGCTCGTATCGCTCTGGTCGGTGCGAACGATATAAATCGGATTAGTTGGCGCAATATTCCAATTCGCTGGCAGTGATTGGGATGGGGAGGCGCCGGTGACCTCAAAGATCTCCATGAGTTCGCGCATATCTGCTGACTGCGCATAACGACCACACATGCGGTAAGGATAGACTTAAGCAATGAATAAAAACGACGAACTCTGGCCCGCCATCTTTCGCGGTGCGCTGCCAGTAGATATCTCCGTCGTCATTCCCGGTTCAAAATCAGTGACTAATCGCGCGCTCATTTTGGCCGCGCAAGCCGATTCACCGACGACACTTCGCCGTCCGCTTGTTTCGCGTGATAGCGAATTAATGGTTCAAGGCTTACAGGGACTTGGTATCGGTATCGTTGAACAAGATGCCACAGTAAATGGTGGATTTGAATACCAGCTAACAGTTACTCCAGCGCACATGCGCGGACCAGCAAGCATTGATGTTGGAAATGCAGGAACCGTTATGCGCTTCTTGCCGCCGTTGGCCGCACTTGCACATGGCGAGATCTCTTTCGACGGAGATCCTCGATCGTATGAGCGTCCAATAGGCCCTGTGATTAAAGCCCTTGAAGCCCTTGGTGTTTCAATTGATCATGGGGGCCGGTACAGCCTGCCAATGATTGTGCATGGAAAGGGAAAAATCCCAGGAGGCGCACTCAGCATTGATGCCAGCGCATCTAGCCAATTTTTATCTGCGCTGTTATTAGTTGCACCAAGTTTTGACAATGGAATTGTTGTCACACACAAGGGTGATGCGCTTCCATCTATGCCACACATCGATATGACCGTTGCAATGTTGCGAGATTTTGGCGCCGAAGTACATGTTGACCTTGAAGCGCAAAGTTGGAGCGTTAAGCCTGGCACATTGCATGGACGCGAATTAGTTATTGAACCCGATCTATCAAATGCAGCACCATTTTTATCGATGGCAATGGTCTGCGGTGGAAGTGTGACAATTGCAGATTGGCCAACGCATACAACTCAACCGGGTGATCAACTGCGTTCGATATTAACCTCTATGGGTGCGCATGTTTCAATGAACGATAGGGGACTAACTCTTACCGGTACCGGAACAATTCATGGAATAGATATCGACTTACATGATGTTGGCGAGCTAACGCCTTCGATTGCCGCCTTAGCTGCCCTCGCCGATTCTCCATCGCATCTGCGAGGAATTGGACATTTACGATTGCATGAGACCGACCGGCTTGCAGCGCTAACCCGTGAAATTAACGCACTCGGCGGTAACGTTATTGAGCACGAAAAGTCTTTAGAGATAATTCCAGCCCCACTGCATGCAGGCGTTTTTCACACCTATGACGACCATCGTCTTGCTACAGCCGGTGCTGTTATTGGCTTAGTTGTACCGGGTATTGAGGTTGAAAACATCGCAACTACTCGCAAGACTCTGCCAGATTTCCCAGGTTTATGGAGCTCCTTACTTGTGTAAGTGCCAGGCATGAGTCCACGCGAATACGATGAATCCGATGCCCGGATTCGACCAGCCAGAAGTACTAGACCGCGCAGTAAGGATCGACCAAGCCATAGCGATGCAATAAACGCATTAGTTACAACGGTTGATCGGGGACGTCAAACCTGTATTACCGATAACGGCGTCGTGATAACTGCAATGCGCGCGCGTGAGCTAGGCCCAAAGTCAGTTGTTGTTGGAGACATTGTTTCGGTAGTAGGCGATGTGACTGGAAGCCAAGGAAGTTTGGCACGTATCGTGCAAGTACAAGAGCGACGAAACTCATTGAGCCGAACTGTTGATGATGTTGCGCAGGTTGAGCGAACTATCGTTGCCAATATTGATCAACTTGTAATAGTTGTAGCTGCAACAAATCCAGAACCACGACGAGGACTAATCGATCGCTTTTTGGTTTCGGCCTTCACCGAAGGCATTACTCCAAAGTTGATTGTGACTAAAACAGATTTAGGTGTGGTTCCAGAGTTCTTGGCTGAGTATGCAAAATTAGGTGTTGAGATTCTGCACACGGCTATTAAGGGGCCATCACGCGAGAAAGATTTAGCTGCGCTACATATTATGCTTGAAGGTAAAATCTCGGTTTTAGTTGGCCACTCCGGGGTAGGCAAGTCAACACTTATCAACGCACTTGTTCCAGAAGCAGATCGCTTAACGGGAGATGTGAATGTGACAACGGGTCGTGGTCGACATACCTCTTCAAGTGCAATAGCCCTGCCACTAGCAAACAGTGATGGTTGGATTATTGATACACCTGGAATCCGTGCATTTGGCTTATCGCATATAGATGCTAATCGAATTGTGGATGCCTTTACTGATTTATCCGAAGTTGCAGCCAACTGCTTAACGAACTGTTCTCACTCTGAGAGTTCTTGTTTATTAGATGCCTGGGCCGCCCCGGGTGGCGTTATAGACCCCGAGCGCAGCGCACGTTTAGCCAGCCTGCGCTCCCTGCTGGCCGTAAAAGATCAAGCCGAATTACCTATTGAGGATTAGGATTAAAGCCTTATGAGTGCAGATAACAATGACTACGCCGAAGATTTGGCCTTAGCCCACCTTCTTGCAGACATCGCCGATGAGATTGCCCTCGATAGATATCAATCTTTGGATCTAGTAGTCACAACTAAGCCAGATAACACTCCTGTTACGGATGCAGATCGTGCGGTAGAGACTGCAATACGCGAAGCGCTCACTAAGCACCGCCCCAATGATGGGTTGCTAGGTGAAGAGTTTGGAACTGATCTAAAAGGTGCACAGCGATACTGGGTCATTGATCCAATTGATGGAACTAAAAACTTTATGCGTGGGGTTCCGACGTGGGCATGTCTTATTGCTTTAGTTGAAGTACACGACGATGGAAGTCAAGAAGTTGTAGTAGGTATTGCAAGTTCACCTGCTTTATCTCGCCGATGGTTTGCTTCCTGTTGCCACGGTGCATTTGTAACTTTTAATGGGACTACCAAGAAGATATCGGTCTCGCAGGTTGCATCTTTAAAGGATGCATCGATTGCTTACTCGGATTTTGTAGGCTTTGGTGATCGATTGAAGCCATTTCAAGAGATGCTAGATGGTGCTTGGCGCACACGCGGTATGGGAGATTTTTGGTCACACATG
>CAIXPV010000014.1 GCA_903921405.1 uncultured Actinomycetes bacterium | reverse complement strand
TATTTTAAAGATAATGGCTTAGATTCTTATGATGAAGGAAGAAATATTCCTGGAATAGATGGCACGAGCAAATTAGGCGCACATTTAAAGTGGGGAGAAATTCACCCTCGTACATTGTTAGCAGATCTCGGAGAAAGCAAGGCTCACGATGTTTTTCGTAAAGAGATTGCGTGGCGAGAGTTTTATGCCGATGTGCTTTTCAATAACCCTGGCACTGAGATTGCGTATTACGCACCACGCTTTGCCAATATGCGATACGACAAGCCAGATCAAAAATTTGAAGCGTGGAAAACCGGAATGACTGGTTATCCCTTTGTAGATGCTGCGATGCGCCAATTAGTGCAAGAAGGTTGGATGCATAACCGCACCCGTATGGTCGTGGCCTCGTTTTTAGTAAAGGATTTGCACTTGGAATGGCAGCTAGGAGCTGATTTCTTCATGGAGCACTTGGTTGATTACGACGTGGCCTCCAATGCACATGGTTGGCAGTGGACTGCAGGTACTGGGACCGATGCTTCGCCTTATTACCGCGTCTTTAATCCGATTGAACAGGGCAAACGTTTTGATGACAATGGCGACTACATCCGCCGATATATTCCTGAGTTAGCGCATCTACCGGCTTCTCAGATACATGAGCCATGGCTCTATCCCATTGAGAGTTCATATCCTGATCGAATTGTTGATCACGCCCTTGAACGCTTGGAATCTCTTGCACGATTGAAAGAGATTAAAGTCGACACACTCCAAGACCCTCACGCTTAGCGCGATACATAGCTAAATCAGCGCGCTTCAGTAGATCAGCATGGCCATTATTTGCAGCTACACCAATACTGACGTCGATAAGGATGTCATCACTATTAACTCTAAAGGGATAACTCAACGTTGCGCGAAGGGCCAGAGCAACTTCCATCGCCGATTCATGGCTGCCTTCGTAGAGAACGCCAAACTCGTCACCACCAAGGCGAGCTAACAATGCAGAACTCGGTAGGGCTCGACTAAATCGAAGTGCCACTTGCTGTAAGACTTTATCTCCAGTCTCATGGCCGTGCATATCATTAACTGGTTTGAATCCATCTAGATCTAATAAAAGAAGCGCGCCATCTTTAGCAACAAAGTTCTCGATCTCCGATATCAGGCGCCTTCGATTGGGCAAACCTGTTAGTTCATCGGTGCGCGCAAGAATTCTTTCATGTCCAATATTTTTTGCAGCTTTAAGGGCGATAGTCATTCGAATGAAAGCAAGAAGTAAAGTAATAATGGCTGGAAAGATAACGAAGTTTGGAAAGTATCCTGGTTTCAAAGCAATGCCTGCCAATACAGTTGCTCCTAGGAAAATCGAGAGTGCAATAAGAACTGGATTAATTCCTCGTTCATTGGATGCATCAGTGCTTTGATGCCACAAGCTCTCAGAAATTAAGAGCAGGCCTACCAACCAACCATCATCTACGACTGCGCCAAAGCTATATGTACCTTGAATTGTGAGCCATAGATATAAAAAGTCTGTAGCGGTAAAGACAAGGACTCCACAGGCCAGAAGCGTTGAAGCCTTTGACAACCCTTGAGTTGCAACCATGGAGAGCGTTATTGATGCAAGAACCAAGTCGGCAATTGGATAGCTCACTGCGAAGAAGCTAGTGGCCAAGTCACCATCGAAATGTGGCAGTAGGGGTTTTACAACAAGAGCAGCTCCTAACGTACTTAACCCCAGGCCAAAGATCGATGAGTCAAAGATTTCAAGGAGGGAAAACTTCCTGCTCGGTGATATCAGACGAGAGATTCCTATAATTGCAACGGGATAAAAGAGTAGATATGCGATATTTGAGAGAGTCTGTGTAGAGGTAGAGATAACTCCAAAAGTTGAGAGACTTGAAAGGAGCGAGCCCGAGAACCAAAACAATAATGCTGAAGCGATAAGGGGTCTTGCGAATGGATCGGTAATTCTTGGCGCGCACAAGGTAAAGAGAATCCCGCAGAGCACAATTGCGTTATAAAGAACAAGCTCACTCCAGAGACCTTGTGACATGTTCGAGAGTCGCAGACTCATATGCACAATCAAAAGTAGAGGGCCTACCGCTCGAATAACTCCACTGCGCATCTGAACAATCTAAGTCAGAGCAATTGGGAGAATGAATAGGGAAAGCCCCACCTTTATCTAAAAAGTGGGGCCTCCTTAAGAATTAAGCGTTAGAAGCCTTTACTGCACAGCAGCTTGGCATTAGCTAATCCATTTGTTAGATCGCTCTTGAGGTTCTCATAAGACGCTGACGCTTGGACCTTAAAGTTTTGGATGCGGGTGATTGCGCGCTGCACGGCACCAGTTGAACCCGAAACCTTTGAAACCGTTGCAATAGCTTTGTTGTAATTTGTAACAGCGCTTTCATAAGCAGCAATATTTAATTTATTCTTGGCAAGGTTGGCGGTATCTGCTTTGAGCGCTGCTAATTTGGCAGTTGTATCGGCCAATTTAACTTTGTATGCGTCAACCTCAATAAGCGAATCTGCTAGAACCTTATTTTGAGCCACAATTTCGGCATCAAAACCGGCTAATGCCTTATCAGTAGAGATCTTGGCTGCAGGCAGAGTCGCCTTTGCCGTCAAGTATGCACTCGTCATTGTCAGACAGTCAGTTGATAGCCAAGTTAACTTGGTACTTGTAGTCAATAGATTCTTTGCGCACTTGTAGGTTCCGTCGGCAGTCTTACTTACGGCGCCTGCTTTAGTACAAGCAACTCCATTAGTAATTTTGACAGCGCCAGTGGCTGGGCTAGCAATCATCACTCCACCAGCAACAATTAAGGCTAAGGTGAGAGAAGCAAATTTACGCATGTTTAAAACCTCCATTGAATTATTTAGCAATCGTAGCGATATCAACCTGAGAAAATCCTGTTAAACCGCCCCAAATACTCAAAAATGACCATGAATATTAGAAATTTGACCCTTATCTGCGCTGTTTAACCCGTACGTTCATTCCAACTTTTCGCACGAACTTTCTTGGCAACAGATGGATGATCGACGTCAGAAGTTGATACTGCCACCCTGGAACTGAGACTGCTTTACCTGCCAGGGCATCTGTCCATGACTTAGCAACAAGGGCATCTGCATTGAGCCACATAAAAGACGGCAAGCCTTTCATCGACATGCGGCCTCGTTGGTGAAACTCGGTACGAGTAAATCCTGGACACAGTGCACTTACTCGAACCTTGGTTGACTTAAGTTCTGTATTGAGTGACTCCGAGAGCACCGTTAAATAAGACTTTGATGCGCTATAGGTTCCGCCAGCGATCCAACCTGCAACAGATGAGACATTAATAATAATTCCCTTATCGCGCAGCTTCATTGAAGGCACTATGCAATGCATAAGGCGCATAGGAGTTCGTACTAACACATTCAATAACTCTTGCTCGGCGCCTAGCTCACTTACAGAGAATGCTTTATTAATTCCGAAGCCGGCGTTATTAATTAAAACATCAATCTCATTGCTGGCTATGAAGTTCTCGACCAGTAAACAGCCCGATTCCGTAGATAAATCGGCTTGGAGAATCTGGGTCTTAACTCCGAACTTTGACTCCAGCGATTGAGCGCGTTCATTCAATCGTTGAAGATCTCGAGCAACCAGGATGATGTTGTAATTGTTGGCAGCAAGCAGACGTGTGAAACTTTCACCAATTCCAGATGTTGCTCCAGTAACCAAGGCCCAGCTTTGCATTTTTCTCCTACTTAGTTCTTAATTGACCAATCGCACCATGTGGAACAAAAGGGTTATGCGGAGCAGTTGGCGATAACCGCTTGTATTCCTGGCCCTGGGCCGGACGTAAATCTACCTCACCCTTGTTGGGCCAAAGAGATAATGCGCGCTCAGCTTGCGCAGTAATTGTTAACGATGGATTGACACCTAAGTTAGCCGTAATGGTTGAGCCATCGACAATATGCAAAGTGGGATAGTTATAAACGCGATGATAAGGATCGATGACACCATTATCTGCACAATCTCCAATGACACAACCGCCAACAAAGTGAGCAGTGAAAGGGGCATCGACTAGATCACCAATATGGCCTCCAGCGATACCGCCGTGTTTTTCAGCGATTCGCTTTACTACTTCATTGGCTACCGGAATATATGTTGCATTAGGTTTCAAAGGATCATTAGTTGATGTTAAGCGCCAGCCAAATAATCCCCGCTTACCACTGACCGTTACGGATGAATCAACATTTTGCATGGTTAAAGCGATAACTGTGCGCTGACTCCAACGGCGCACGTTGAGAATCTTGCCTAGCAGTCCTGGATTAGTCATGAACTGCTTCAACCAATGCTTACGCCGAGTTTTTGAGTCATACCCATCAGTCATGATGGTCTGCATGAGACCCATGAAATTACTGCCCTTGCCATAACGAACGGGCTCTATGTGAGTGTGCTCATCAGGAAAGAACGACGATGTAATTGCGCTACCTTGGCTAAAATCTATTGTCGTGTCCTTCATCATTGCACCAGTTAAGGCCTCACTATTTGTGCGCGAAAGTTTTCCAAGATGATTCGATAACTGTGGAAGATTCTTACGCTTCATAGAATGTAGAAGTTTTTGGGTATTAAAAGTTCCAGCCGCGACAATTACTTGACCGGCTTTAAACTTAATATTCGTTGCAAAAGGATCATCGGTTTTAACTGCATTGACTTCCCACGTACCATCAGTATTTTCTTTGAGCGATTTAACTGTTGTCATTGGGAAAACCTTTGCACCTGCAGATTCAGCTAGACCTAAGTAGTTCTTTGGCAGGGTATTTTTGGCGTTGAACGTGCAACCCGTCATGCAGGCCCCACATTGCTGGCAGCCACTGCGTGCTGGCCCCACGCCACCAAAGAACGGATCCTCTGATTTCACACCTTTACCATCGCCAAAAAATATTCCGACAGGCGCCATTTGGAACGTATGCCCCACACCCATTTCATCGGCAACATCTTTCATCGCTTGATCACTTGGTGAAAAATATGGATTTTCTATTACGCCTAACATCCGCCGTGCCTGGTCATACCAAGGCTCCAGCTCTGCTTTCCAATCAGTAATACCTGCCCATTGTTGATCGTTAAAGTACTCATCACCTGGCTGATACAAAGTATTTGCATAGACCAGTGAGCCACCTCCGACTCCAGCGCCGGCCAAAATCAACACATCGGGCAGCACATGTATACGTTGGATTCCATAGCAACCAATACCCGGAGCAAAGAGAAATTTACGCAGTCGCCAAGAGGTCTTTGGGAAATCTTTATCGCTAAAACGCCGCCCAGCCTCTAGGACAGCCACGCTATAACCCTTCTCGCGCAGTCGAAGCGCAGAGACTGAGCCACCAAATCCTGATCCGATTATGACTACGTCGAACTCTCTCTTCATTTAAACGACGATTCCAGTTGGATCCTCGTCGCGGATTTTCCATTCGGTTCCATATGAATCAAGTAAATCTAAAAATGGCTTTGCATCAAACCATTCAGGGCCTGCAACGCCTTCAGGTTTCCAGGTTCCATTATGTATGAGCTCCATTGCTACAACTGGATTAACTGCTGTCTGCCACACAACTGCTTGATCTCCGTAGTGCTGCATGGACCATTCATTATCAACGACGTTATATAAATAACATGCATAGGGTTGACCCTCTTTATTGAGGCCCTTTACTAAAGCACCAGCACATGTTTTACCTTTCATACGTGAACCAAGGGTTGCAGGATCTGGCAATGATGCGGCAAGTAAATCACGCGGTGAAACTGAAATTCCTTGAACATCAACATGGTCTTTGCGATCCATACCTAACATGTGAATTGTCTTCAACGTTGTGATGAACTGAGCGCCGAGGCCATACTTGAAGTTAACTTTCTTTGCATCGACTTTTTGAGGAATCAAAACAACTTCTTCATGTTCTACATTCACACACTCAACTGGTCCAATACCTTCAGGGAAATCAAAGGTTTCAATTTCACTAAAAGGCTCTGTTGTAAACCAACCGCGACCATCTTCCCAAACTAACGGTGGATTCAAACACTCTTCAATCGTTGTCCAGATTGAAAATGATGGCGCGAATTCGTAGCCCTCTACAGTTAAATTAGAACCATCCATGATTGTGATTGAATCTAAACGGCTAAAGAGATGATCTGATGCATAACGGGCAAATACATCGCTCATGCCCGGTTCGATTCCCATACCAACTAAGGCGAAAATATCGCGCTCTTTCCAGTTCCAATCGCGCGCAAACTGTTCATCTCCTAGTTTTACGCCAGTTTCAGTATTTGGGTAATGAGGGTGCGGACGTGAAAGTGACATTGCCATATCGATGTAATTGGTATTTTCAATTTCACAGGCAAGAAAAATCGGCATAACAAAACGTGGATCCACGGCATTGACCACGACATCTGGCTTCACTTTTCGGATTAGCGCACGTAAATCTTCGAGCTCTGCAGCATTTACTTCAGCGGCAGCAAAGCGAGCATCTTTAACTCGCGCAACTGCAGCTTCGGCTCGAGGCAAGGCTCGATCAGCAACCACCATTGATGTAATAAAGCTTTTGCGTGAGGCGATATTGACGATTGCTGCGCCAACTCCGCCCGCGCCTATAACTAGCGCTTTCATTGGTGGCCTCTCATGAGGAAATAACATCCTTTTCGTTAGATTATTGAGTCTAACCCTGGCTTTAATCCATGACAAGATTGCCCTCGATATCCAGCAAGTCCCCGTAGCTCAGTGGATAGAGCAACCGCCTCCTAAGCGGTAGGTCGCAGGTTCAACTCCCGCCGGGGACACTTAGTGTTTTAAAGTAAAACGTTGCATCCAGTGCGGTGCCCACCAATTGCGTTCACCAAATAAACGCATAAGTGCTGGCACTAACAGTGCGCGGACCAATGTTGCATCGAGCAACACAGCAAGTGAAACTCCAAAACCAAGCATCTTAATTGAAGTCACACCGCTAGTCATAAAGGTAGCAAAGACCACCGCTAATAAAAGAGCAGCTGCGGTAATGATGCGGGCCGAACGTTGTAAACCAACTGCTACGGATTCAATATTAGTTTTACCGCTTAGGTGTTCTTCACGAATGCGAGAGAGCAGAAATAGTTCGTAGTCCATTGATAAACCAAAAACAACTACGGCAACCAGGATTACAGATCCTGTATCTAAAGTCCCGGTGACTGTGAAATCACCGACTAGCCACTTCAAATGGCCGTCGATAAATATCCATGTAATTGCGCCTAATGTTGCGCATAAGGACAGGCCGTTGAGGATTATCGCCTTAAGCGGCAGGATGATCGAGCCAGTAAATACAAAGATCAAAATCAAGACAGTGAGTGCAATCCATCCCAACGCAAATGGAAGTTTGCCGGCAATACCATCTTGTGAATCTGTGAAGTCGGCCGCTGAGCCACCAATGAGGGTTCGAGCGGGTTTATCTAATGCACGAATCTCGTGAATTACTTTCTCTGATGCAGTAGTGCGAGATGCAACAGATGAAATTACTTGCACTCGAATATCTTTACCATAAGTTTCAAATGTGCCAACGCGTACTACGCCATCTACATTTTTTACTTGATTAAGAAATGCGGAGATTTCACTTTCTTGTCCAACACCATTTGGCACTACAACTTCTATTGGACTTCCTACTAGCCCATCAAAGCGGGACTCAATGATGTGTGAGGAAATTGCGGCACGATCACTTGCCGGTAAAACACGCGAATCAATCTGGGCAAAGCCAATATTGAGTACTGGAAGCGCCATGATCGCCAAGACAGTAACTGCGGCGATAACAACTGGAATCGGACGGCGCATAACGGTTCGAGCAGTCTGAGCCCAGCGACCATCCTCTTTGGGAGTAATCGCACTCTTTCGCACAACACCTTTATCAACTTTTTCACCAAGCAGTGCAAGGAGTGCAGGAAGTGCAATCACTGCGCCAACAATTGCCAATGAAATCACCGCTATGCCTGCATAACCGAAGGATTTCAAGAAGTTGAGTGGAAAAAACAGGAGTGAGGCCATGGTTACAAAGACTGTAAGACCAGAATAAAACACGGTCTTACCAGCGGTTGCTACCGTAGTAATTACCGAATCTTCAACGGATTTTCCATGGTGAAGCTCTTCACGAAAACGATTGACCATCAGCAGCGCATAATCGATTCCTAGACCTAACCCAAGGCCGGTAATAAGGTTTAAGGCAAAAACACTCACACTCGTAAACTGTGTTAATAAATATATAAGCAGGAATGAGCCCAAAATTGCGCTTACTCCAACGAAAAGCGGCATCGCAGAAGCGACCATGGCACCAAAGACAAAGAGCAACAAGAGAAATGTCAGGGGAATTGCAATCGATTCTGCGAGGAGCAAATCTTTTTCAATTTTGTGATTGATGGCGTGTGTAATAACGCCAGCACCACCTGCATATACATCTAGACCTTGGTAGGTACCATCAAAGCGTGATTGAATCCGTTCTCCCAGAGATTCGAAACCGCTCCAGTCATCGGCCTTTAAGTCGGCATAGACAAGGATGAAACCGGCTTTTCCATCGGTTGATCGCATTGTTGGTGCGCCACCAGTTGACCAATAGGAGTAAGTCTTTGAAACACCTTTGACGGCGCGAATCTCTTTTTCAAGTGCAGCCGCTTTTAATGCAACCTGGGCATCATCGACACTCGTTGTGGAGTCGACTACTAAAGTGACTATCGGCTCCTGGACTTTAAACTTCTTAATGATGTATTCAGTTGCTTGTGCAGACTCACTGTTCTTATCTGAGTACCCACCGCTATCGAGCTTTCCAAAGACTAGAGATCCAACCGCCCCGGCGACCAGAGTTGCTACTACGAATGCTAGGAGCACAACCTTGCTGTGACGAACAATGAACTTGCCTAAATTCTCAAACACGACGTACTTCCTTTTCTAGCACTAGAATAATCATATGAGCGATCTCTTTCCTACAGTTACTTCAGATGAGATCGACCCTGAGGCAGCTGCCGAACAAGCTCGGCGTGATGAAGAAATTAAGTCAGATAAACCGCCACATCACGAGGATTAATCGGTTTTAGGCGCTGGGGTCGTTGGAGCCGGCGCTGTGGGTGTAGTTGTAGTTTTCTTTGCCACTGAATCTGTTTTATAAAACCCTGAACCTTTAAAGACCACACCTACTGCGGTGTAGACCTTTCGGATATCTCCTTGGCATTCTGGGCAGTGAGTCAACGAATCATCTGAGAAGGATTGGAAGGCCTCAAACTCATGGGCACAGGTATTACATGCATATTGGTACGTAGGCATCTGAGCTCCAATCTGAGGCGAATTGCACCCTCGCGGGGGTAGATGCCAAGTCTAAAGAAGTGAGACGATAGGTGCGAATCGGGGCTATCGCAGGAGGGGTTTTCGTTGAAAATAAAGCTAATCACGGCCTTTCTTATAGTTTTTTCATATCTAGGCATGGGCAGTGCAACTGCCAACTCATTAATTACGACGATGCCTATCAGCGGATCAACTCTTACAACTGCGCCTAGTTCGGTAACTCTCACCACACAGCTTCCACTGTTGCCAGATGCAAACGAGTTAACAGTTACCGATCCAGCAGGTACTCGCGTTGACGATGGAACCATCATGGTCGATGGAGTGAGTGCATCGGTTGGGTTAAGTGCTTTAACGGAAACCGGAATTTATCGAGTCAGCTATCTTTTATATTCTGAAGGCGATGTTCCATTAGAGGGCTCTTTCACTTTTAGTTATTCAGCACCCAGTGTGATTTCTCCCAGTGACCCAACGCCAACTCCAACGCAATCACAAACTCCGGCAAGTAGCAGTTGGGGCACTAATGTATTTATTATTTTTATTCTTATAGTCGCATTCTTTGTTCTCATCGGACTTTCACTGTATGCGCGAAAGCTATTTAGGGATCGATGACAGCCTTTTCGACAATATTTAAGTACCTGTCGCTGATTGGAAGTTTTGCAACAATTGGCACGCTACTTTCAATGGGCTTCTTGCTCCTAGATCATGAAGGAAAGCTCTCAACTTCATCTATCAAACTCAAGCGCTTGCTGTGGGGTTCGGCGCTTACTTGGGCAGTTGGAACCATCGGCGTCATAATCTTTACACTTGCAAATATCTTGGGACAGTCACTTTCAGTCGCCGTTGATGCAACGGTTTTACGCTCTTTCATTACACAAGTTACGCTCGGCCAGTATCTATTTTTTGAAGTTCTTGTTGCCCTCGCTGTGGCGTTTCTTGCATTTCGAATTCAACGTATTCTGGCCACCGTATTTCTCTTAATCCTTTCAATCATTGGTTTAGTAGCACCAATTTTTCAAAGCCATGCAGCCTCAAGCGGGTCGCATGGTCTAGCGATAGGTTCATTAGTAATTCACGTTGTCGGATTAGCCCTGTGGGTTGGCGGAATCATCTCGATAGCTTTGCTCGATCCTGAGGATCGCCCCATCGCGGTACCGCGCTTTAGCCAGTTAGCGTTATGGGCAGTTATCGCCGTTGTTGCAAGTGGTGCTATTAACGCATGGGCACGCTTAGATTTTAAGCAAGCATGGACATCTGCATACGCTTATGTGGTCATAGCTAAATGCATCGCAACAGTTATATTAATTGTCATTGGATACATGCATCGTAAGAATTTAGCTAACCGGCAATC
>CAIXPV010000013.1 GCA_903921405.1 uncultured Actinomycetes bacterium | reverse complement strand
AGGCCGGCGGCAATCATCGCTGCGATTAATGCGCAAGGGACGGCAATGGAGAGTGAAACTTTTGCCGAGCGAATTAAATCCGTATTCTCCAAGATAGTGCTAAACCATCGAGTGGAAAAGCCACCCCAGGTTGTCGCATCCTCAGATTTATTGAAGGCAAAAATCAATACCGTTAAGAGCGGTAAGTACAGAAAAATTAAACTGGAGATTCCCATTGGTCGGATTATGGGAAGATTCGAAACGCTCCACGCCCGTTGTCTCATGAGGAAAACTCCAGCTTGCGACGTCTGGTGCTCAGCAAAATGACTCCGGTCATAGCAAGGAGCAGAACAGCAAGGGCAGAACCAACTGGCCAGTTGCGAGACTCACCAAATTGATCGTTAATCAAACTTCCAATTAACATTACTTTATTTCCACCTAGCAACGCTGGTTGAACATATGCGCCTAGGGCTGGGATAAAGACAATGGCAATTCCGGCAAAGATGCCGAAGCGAATCATGGGTATGACGATGCGGATTAAAACGCGCCACCCTGATGCACCTAAATCAAAGGCGGCCTCTAGAATACTTCGATCTAATTTCTCTGCCGATGCATAGATTGGCAGCACCATAAACGGTAAGAATGCATATGTAAGTCCGATGAAGGTTGCCCATGAGGTGTACAGCAGCACGGGTGAACCCAGTTTGTCGAAGAGCCCACCTTCTGAGAGCAGAAGCATCCAGGCATAGGTGCGTGCCAGCACATTGACCCAAAATGGAATCGTTACAAGTGCAATCAATATTCTCTGTGTTGATTTCTTTTGCAATGCAATCCAGATTGCCGTTGGTATACCCACCAATAAACAGATAAGAGTTACAGTAAATGCCAACAGAACTGAACGGCCAATAATGTGCAGATACGTGAAGTTAAATGAGCTATTGCCCATCAGATCAGTTTCAAAAAATACAGTTCTGTAAGCCTCAAGTGTAAATTTGCGAATAACTCCAGATCCAAAATCACCACGCGATAAAAATGAGAATACCGTTATTACTACAAGCGGCATGCCTACTAAGAAGACACCAGTTACATACGCTGGAAAAGAGACGGCATTTGGCCCATATATGCCCGGCTCTCTCTGCAAGCGAACGGGAATCCTCATTTAGTTCACTTGACCTATCTGTGTTGCATCGACAAAAAGTTCGACATCGTTGCCAACGCTTAGCTGAGGCAGTATTGAAACATCTGATTTAACTTTTACTTCATGTCCAGTGCTGCTGGTTAATAGAACTTCCAGCGCATCGCCTGCAAAGATGATCTCCTTAATTCGCAGTTCTCCAACTGAGCTCTTGCCACTCAATAGAGAGAAAGCTTCGGGACGAATAATTATCTTCTTATCTGACCCATCTGTAATCTGATTCGGGATTTGTTGGATTATTAAGCCGTCTCCTGTAAATATGCGCGAATCGATGGATCCAGTTAAGACAGTTGATTCGCCAATAAAGTTGGCAACAAATTCTGTTGTTGGCGCTGTATAGATTTCAAATGGTGTTCCGACTTGTACAAGTTGACCGCTATTGAAAACTGCAATGCGATCACCTAACGCCATCGCTTCATTTTGATCATGTGTTACGAAGAGAAATGTTGTGCCAGTTGCTCGATGGATTCGCTTGAGCTCAATCTGCATCGTCTTTCGTAGTTTCAAATCTAATGCAGCTAATGGTTCATCAAGTAAAAGTACCTTTGGCTTTTTGGCCAGCGCTCGTGCTAGAGCAGCGCGTTGTTGTTGTCCGCCCGACATCTGCGACGGCTTGCGCTCTGAAAGTGCGCTCATTTCGACGAGTTCTAATACCTCGGCAACACGCGATTTAATTTCGCGCTTATCGATCTTTTCATTTTCAAGACCAAAACTAATATTCTCAGCCACTGTCATATGTGGAAATAAGGCATAACTTTGAAAGACAGTATTAACAGGACGTTTGTGTGGTGGCAACAGATCGATTCTCGTTCCACCCAAATTGATATGGCCCGCATCTATTTTTTCAAAGCCGGCGATACTGCGCAGCAGCGTTGTCTTTCCACATCCTGAAGGACCTAAAAGAACGACAAACTCTCCTGATGGAATATTCAAAGAGACCTCAGCCAAGGCCTTAACTTCGCCACCTTTAGGATCTCTAAAGCTCTTTGAGACCCCTGAGATGACAAGGTCGGCCCACCCGCTCTCATCAACCATGTGGTCCACCTTTGGCTAGATATTTCAATGAATGGGAGGAGATTCACACAGACAGTCATCAATAGCAATACTTGACACGAGATGACGGAAATCGCCAAACTTATGGCCATGAATGACGAATTAGACGAGATCGATCGCCGCATCATCGGTTACTTACAGGTTGATGGACGTGCCCCGTTTTCAACCATCGCCGATGTATTGGCACTGCCTGATCGCACAGTCTCGCGACGCGGCCAAGAGTTACTGGCCCAAGGCGCAATTCAAGTCACCGGGTTAATAGAGCGCAGCGCCCTAGCCCGTAAGGAGGCGATGATCGTTCGTATTACATGTGCGCCTGGCATGAACATCATCGTTGCAACGGCGATGGCCAACCTTGATGAAAGCATCTTTGTCTACCTCACGACAGGTGGCAATGAGTGTTTAGCTGAGATTTTTGGAAGCACTGCAGTTATCACAAATATTATGCTCAATGTTATTCCTGGAATCCCGGGAGTTGTTAACTCCACTACTTATGGCTGCCTTAAATATTATCGAACTGCCGCGCAGTGGAATCCCGGAATTCTTAGCGATGCCGAACGAGCCAAAATTATCGTCGATCGCCTTCCAAGGCCGATTCAAGAGATTGAACTTCTAGCCGATGACCAATTAATTCTTGAGACGTTGTCAAAGAATGGTCGCGCAACCTTTGACCAGATTGCACGCGCCTGCGGTTTGACCGAACCAACTGCTCGGCGCAAAACCGCACAGTTATTAGATTCCGGAGCACTCTCCATTCACGCAGTGGTTGATCCGGCGATAATTGGTTTTAAGGTTGAATGCTGGCTTTGGATCAAATGTGCTCCTGCCGATGTTTCACGCATTGCTGAAGAGCTAATTCTCGATCATCGAATCCGCTATTTGGCCACCATCTCTGGCGACTACCAGATACTCAGTGAGGTCACCACAGCCAATCGCAAAGATCTCAATATTTATCTTGAAGAGCTGGGTAATAAAGTCTCAGGCATTAACGCCCTTGATAGCTATATTTTGATTGAAGCTTTTAAGCGATCAGGCCGAAAAGTCTCATCGATTGATAAATAACTGGCAGTCAGGCCCCATACTTACCCCGTGTTAATACTGCTGCCGCCTAGTGAGAAAAAAGCAGCTGAACCCGGCCCAGCAATCGATGTCTATACCGGCGTACTTTATAAGGCGTTGGACTGGCCATCTCTAACTGCCAAACAGCACAAGCGAGGCCAGGAATCCATTGCAATTATCTCGGCCAAATACGGCGTGCTTCGACCATTGGATCTGATCGAGCCCTACAGAGAGAAAATCAATAACGCGCTAATGCGCAAGCCCGTCACGGATTACCTTGCAGCGATTTCGACTTCACTAATCGTTGATTGCCGCTCATCTACCTATCAAGGCGTGTGGACTCCTCCAAGAGATACATGCGTTGAGATAAAGGTCTTTACCGAAATCGGTGGCGTGAAGAAGGTCATAACACATATGTCTAAAAAGACTAGAGGTGAAGTCGCGCGAATCCTTTTGCAAGAAGTTGCACCTACTGATCCGCAAGAAATCTTTGCGCGCCTTTCGTTGCACTTTAAATGCCATTTGATTGAGGCCACAAATAACTCTGCGTGGGTATTAGAGGTTACTGCCCGCTAGTCTGTCGAATAATCTTCACAATTAAATCGGGGTGATCCCACATTGGCGCATGACCACACTGATCGATTACTAACCACGTGCTGTGTGATGGCGCCAGTGAGCGCTCTTGTGAAACGGGATAAGGCAAAGTGTTATCAGTATCGCCAAAAAGTATAGTTACCGGAACCGAACTATCGACTGATGAATCAAAGCGCCGACCTAACATGCCATCCCACGCTGGAAAATATCCCGTGCAGTTTCCCATCGCCATGCTTGCGTCATAACAAATCTCATAACTTAACTCTTGCCATTGTGGGCTCACACTTGCAAAACCAATTTTTCGCAAAGCCATTGCGCGCAATCCCACTTTCACAAATGGCTTCAAAGCCTTTGCTAAATAAAAGGAACGTGCTTCACTAGGCAGACGACCTGATGCTGGTTGCACCCATAATCCTGCTGGCGCAAGGCCTGTAAGGGATGTAATGCGCTCAGGTTGTTCCGCCGCCATTTCCAGCGCTATCCACCCACCTAAAGAGTTACCAACTACATGAAACTGCGCGATCCCATACTCACTATCAATAGTGTCAAAGATAGCTCTGCCAAGTGATTGTGGATCCATAGCTAAGCCCTGGATAAAAGGGCTTTGTCCGTGCCCCGGAAGATCAACGGTGATCACGCGAAAAGATTGTGAGAGATTGGAAACTATCGGTTTAAATGCTGTTGCTGCTGAACCAAGTCCGTGAATGAGAACTAATGGTGGATGTGAATCACTTGTTTGTGTAATTGTCGTAGCGAGTTTCATATTTAGAACCTATGCTTTTCCGTCTCTTTGGGATGTTCCTTACATACAGCGCGCCAAATATCCTGCGGTTCAAAACCATCTGCAAGTGCTTGATTAACGCTGCGACTTCCAAGCTCTGATATCGCAATATCAACAGGAAAATGTGAGCCCACGCCAAATGAGAGCGTTATACGCTCACGCAGATCAGATATTCGCACGTGAGATAAGAAGTTCTGCCGCTAAACGTGAATCATCTGGTGTCAGTGGTTGCAAAACCTGTCCTACTAACCAGCGAAGCGCTAAATCGGCTACAACCTGACTGCCAGTGATTACTGCCAAGGCGTCAGAGAGAGCTGCCCATAATGGATTTGCCGTTGCAGAAAGTGCACTAGCAAGGGGTGCAGGGTCATGAATTCGCATATGTCCAAGTGCTATATCGGTCGATATCTGAATTGATAGAATTTCGAGGGCATCGATCGCATTAGGCGCACTGTTAGCAATTGCTATCAGTCGGTAGATTTCAGATTCACATAATGCTGCAATGACACTATCTTTATCGCGGTAATGATTATATAAAGTTGCGCGAGAAACCTGCGATGTATCAGCGATTTCAATCATAGACATCTTTGCTAGACCAACAGTTGCAATTAACTCTTTAGTACCGGCAAGGATTGCACTTTGTGTGCGTCGATGTGTAGTTGCTTGTGGCGCGTACTTATTAAGCGGCATCGACGACAGTGAGGGTAACGCTCTCGTGACTTGCTAATTCGATTGCAACATCGCTAAAAATTCCAGAGAGTGAAAGTCCAAGGGCGCTAGCGATAGCGTTGAGCAGTTCTGACGAGGCCTCTTTTTGTCCGCGCTCAACCTCTGATAAATATCCGAGTGAGACTCGAGCCTGTCGAGCAACATCGCGCAAGGTTCTGTTTTGCGATGTTCGGGCAGAGCGAAGGGTCTGACCAACGGCTTCACGAACAAGAACCACAGTCATACCCCCTTTCTCTAATTACGATGTCTAAGGATACGCGCAAATGATGCAATCGCGCTTGCCGTAGCCGCGTTTCGCACAGATTCACGCTCACCCGATAGCGCTAATTCGATAGTTTGCGAGATTGGCCCCTCGATCGAAACCCACACTGCACCAACGGGATGGCCATCTAGTGGATTTGGTCCTGCAACACCGGTTGTACTGATTGCCCATGTAGTACCAAATGATTTAATCGCACCCTTTGCCATAGCTATAGCAACGTGCTCGCTAACGGCCGTGTGCTCTTCAAGAATCGCCGGATCTACACCCAAATGTGAAACCTTGATCTCATCGCGGTAGGCAGTAACTGCGCCAACAAAAACATCGGATGCTCCAGCAATTGAAACGATTGCCGAACTCACTGCACCTGCTGTTAGAGATTCAGCGGTACTGAGAGTTTCACCGCGCGCACGCAAGGTATCCACAATCTCGGCAGCTAAGCCAATAATCTCTGGCGAAAGTGTCATGTGCTCCTACTTAGTCTTCTTAA
This sequence comes from uncultured Actinomycetes bacterium, assembly GCA_903921405.1. Lineage (GTDB taxonomy): Bacteria > Actinomycetota > Actinomycetes > Nanopelagicales > Nanopelagicaceae > Planktophila. The sequence continues at coordinate 13,434 of CAIXPV010000013.1, read as the reverse complement.
ACGCCGACTGTACATAGTAAAACCCAGTTACGACAGTGAGTACAACCGCAATAGCCATAAAGCCATCTCGGAACCAGTAAAGGCTTGTAGGGAGGGGCAGCATGTAGAAGCCCACACCAAAATTCTGGAGCGTCGATTTAATCTTGCCGCCCTTATTGGCCGCAATTACCCCACGCTTAATGATTGCTAACCGAAAAATCGTAATTCCAATTTCTCTCACCAAGATAACGACTGTAATCCACCACGGCAGGTGACCCAGAATGGAAAGGCTGACCATCGCCGTTCCAATCATGAACTTATCTGCGACTGGATCTAAGAATTTGCCTAGCTCAGTAACCGTGTTGCGACTGCGGGCTAGGTTTCCATCTGCGATATCGGAAAGTCCTAAGAAGAAAAATACTAACCATGAAATGTATTGCCATGTGGGGTCATCTCCACCATTCTTGAACAAAGTGTAAGCACCCACCGGTACAAGCAGTACTCGCGCGATAGTAATGAAGTTTGGCGTTATGAAACCTGGTAACTTCATATCGGCTTAGCCACTAAATCTGCACCCATTGAATCAATCACCACTGCATCAACATACTGTCCAACAACAAAATCTGTACCTATAAAAGTAGTAGAACCGTCGACTTCTGGACCTTGATGTGCAGCCCGACCTTCTTGAAGTTCGGAATCCTCAATGAGGACGCGGACATTTTCACCTATTCGTGCCTGTGCACGTTGTGAAACCATTTCATCGGCCAGCGATGACAAAGTTTCTAACCGCTCTGCAATTACATCTGCATCAATCTTAGAATCTAACTTCAGAGCTTCTGTATTGTCCTCATCAGAGTAAGCAAATACGCCAACGGCATCTAACTTGGCCGAAGTAATAAAGCTGGCTAACTCGTCGAAATCCTCTTGCGTCTCCCCCGGGAATCCAACAATAAAGTTGGATCTAATTCCAGCCTCAGGAGATAAGACACGTATCTGATTAATTAAATGCAAGAATTTTTCATTATCACCAAAGCGGCGCATGCGACGTAAAACGGTTGGGCTTGTATGTTGGAATGATAAATCAAAGTAAGGCGCAGTCTTTGGAGTTGAAATCATCGCCTGAATCAACGTTGGTCGCATCTCAGCTGGCTGCAAGTACGACAAGCGAACGCGCTCCACGCCATCTAAAGCGGCAATCTCTGGCACAATCTTTTCCATTAACTGCAGATCGCCCAAATCTTTTCCATACGATGTTGTATTTTCACTGACAAGAAATAATTCAGTTACACCATTTGCTATAAGCCAACGCGCTTCATCCATAATTTCGTGGGGGCGGCGTGAAATAAATGCGCCTCGAAAATATGGGATCGCACAGAACGAACAACGGCGGTCACAGCCCGATGCAATTTTAAGTGGGGCCCACGGCGCAGTACCTAAGCGTTTACGCGTGAACTCTTCACTTATCTGGGCATCGGCTCTATCACTTGGTGCAATTGGCAAAAGCGCTCTGCGATCACGTGGAATATGGGGAACATGTGGCTTGCCGGCAACTATCGATTGTAGGCGTGCAGAAATGTCTTTATAGTCATCAAAACCTAAGATCGCATCGGCCTCAGGTAAGGCGTTTGCAAGTTCCTGTCCATATCGCTCGGCCATGCACCCAACCGCGACAACGGCCCGTGTAGTTCCATGACCTTTGAGAGAGTTAGCTTCAAGAAGGGCGTCAATGGAATCCTTCTTAGCAGATTCAATAAATCCACACGTATTAACTAAGGCAACTTCGGCTGACTCAACATCATCAACTAATGTCCAACCGTCGGCAGCAAGGCGTCCTGCTAGCTCTTCAGAATCAACTTCATTACGAGAGCACCCTAAAGTGACGACTGCTACGGTGCGCTTCATTGAAGGAATCTTACCGTGTTAAGAATCTACTCCATACGACACGCTAACCACCTGACTATCAAGGCCTAAGGCTGGAATCTGCTTGCCATTTACCAGCAGATCCACCCCCCCTGCGTTACCAACTTTAAGATCTAATCGACTATCGCTGGTAAATACTTTAGATGCGCCTTGAGAAAGTTGCCCACTGAATAAGGTTCTTCCCTGGGCATCTGAAACAAATAGCCATGACTTAGCGCGAGTTGTATTTACAATCACTTCTACGCCTTGACCTGTTGTGAATGTACTTTGCTCTGAAGGTGTTGCACTCGCACTCGGAGTAAGCACTGCAGTTGGTGACGTTGAGGCCGACGGCGCCGCAACTTGATCAACTCGGGAGTTAGAAACGATAATTTGAATTAATCCAACAAGACTTAGCGTGACAAGCGAGATCGCAATGAGGGTTTTCCATGACACTTTTCTAGTCTCACCGGGTTCTCGCATAACGTTATTTTCAACGAGAAGATCCCGCATAGTTCTTTTTTCAACGCCTTGTTCCTCGTCAAAAATACGCAAGAACTCTTTATCATCAACTTTCAATGCTACTGCGATATTTCTTACATGGCCACGAGCATACATTCGGCCACCACAATGCGTGAAAACATCTGCTTCCATCTCACGCAATAACGTTGCTCGTAGTTTTGTAATTGCCGAGAGTTCATCGATAGATAGCCCGGCTAAAGCACGGGCCTTTGCTATTGATGTTCCAATACTCATAGTATAAAAAATCCTAAGAACCTAGATCGGGAAAGTACAAAGTGTAGAACCAGTGCTCCACTTGGTGCTAGTGGCCGGAGTGAGAACGAGGGGTGAAATCTAGGCTATGTGAAGTGATAGCCCTTAATTAATAGTCTCGCAGCGTGGCAAGCACGGAATCGAGTTCGTCAGGCTTGACCATAACGGTGCGAGCTTTAGAGCCCTCTGATGGACCAACGATTCCTCGAGACTCCATCAAATCCATAAGTCGACCAGCTTTAGCAAAACCAATTCGAAGTTTGCGTTGCAACATTGAGGTTGAACCAAACTGAGTTCCTACGACTAGCTCAACTGCCTGGCACAAAATATCTAAGTCATCACCAATCTCTTTATCAACCATCTTGGGATGACTGATTGGCGCAGTGACATCGTCGCGATACCTAGGCTTCAACTGTTTTTTAACATGTGCTGTGACAGCCTCAATTTCACGCTCTGAAACATATGCACCTTGAATACGAACGGCGCGACTAGCACCCATTGGTATAAATAAGGCATCGCCTTGGCCCACTAATTTCTCGGCGCCGGGTGTATCTAAAATTACTCGACTGTCAGCTAGCGAACTAGTAGCAAACGAAAGCCTTGAAGGGACATTTGCCTTAATAAGGCCAGTTACAACATCTACAGATGGGCGTTGAGTCGCAAGAACTAAATGGATACCGGCAGAGCGTGCAAGTTGAGTAATGCGCACAACAGACTCTTCAACTTCCTTTGCAGCCACCATCATTAAGTCGGCAAGCTCATCAATGATTACAAGTAAGTATGGGTACGGCTCAATTGTGCGATCACTATCTGGCGGTGGAATAACTTTGCCCGCTCGTACTGCTTTATTGAAATCATCGATATGCCTGAAGCCAAAGGTAGAAAGATCTTCATAACGAAGATCCATCTCGCGAACAACCCACGTCAGTGCATCGGCAGCTTTCTTGGGATTTGTAATAATTGGTGTAATTAAATGTGGAATACCTTCATATGCAGTTAGCTCAACACGTTTTGGATCAATTAATACTAAGCGCACATCATCTGGAGTTGAGCGCGCCAATATAGAGATAATCATTGCATTGATCATCGATGATTTACCGGCGCCAGTTGCTCCAGCAACTAGAAGATGCGGCATCTTTGCTAAGTTAGCGCAGATAAAATTGCCTTCAACATCTTTACCCAACGCCACCAACATGGGGTGGTGATCTTGGCCAGCAACAGATGAGCGTAAAACATCGCCCAACGCCACTATTTCACGGTCCACATTGGGAATTTCAATACCCACTGCAGACTTTCCTGGAATCGGCGACAAGATCCGAACATCTCCACTAGCAACTGCATATGAAATGTTCTTTGCCAAAGCTGTAATACGTTCAACCTTGACCGCATTTCCAAGCTCGACTTCATAGCGTGTCACTGTGGGTCCGCGCATGAAACCCGTCACTTGAGCATCGATTTCAAACTGTGAGAAAACTTCCGTAAGTGCTGCAACTACAACCTCATTGGCTTTGCTCTTGGCTTTAGCTGGTGGTCCTGATCGCAATAAGTCAGGGGGTGGAAGCTCGTATGTGGAATCAGCCGTTAAAAGAAGTTGCTCGGGGCGCTTATCGTGTGGCGCGACAACGGGTGCGACGGGAATTGGCACTGTGAACTCTTCATCAAAACTCTCTTCATCGAGCTCTTCTTCCTCTGGTGCATTCCATGCAGCAACGACCGGGGATTCAAAAGGCGGGGTATCAGTGACCTCGAAATCTTCTACTTTAAGTGAGCGTTCCGGGCGCTTTGACCATGCCCAAGCGCTAGCTCCAGAAATCTTTGCAAAGACATCACTAACCGGTGTTGCAGTCACAACTAATATGCCGAAAATAAAAATTAGGACGAGTACGGGATACGTCAACACGGAAGTCATCAAGGCAACTAATGGCGTTGTTACCGCATAACCAATCCAGCCTCCCCCATGGCGCATTGCAGTAGCGCCAGTTCCAGTCGACCCATTGAGTAAATGAGCAAGACCGGTAGATGAAATAAGTAGCGCTAAAGTTCCGACAATTACTCTGCCCAAGGCTTTTTTATCTTCTGGTGTTCTAAACAATTTGATTGCAAAATAGACTAGAACTAAAGGAGCAGCAAAACCGATTCTTCCAATACCTCCGTAGATAAAAGAGTAAACCTCGCGACTCAATATATTATCTGCATTAAACCAAGTTCCAGCCGTTGCTATAAGGGCCAAGATCAAAATAAGAAAGGCAATACCATCGCGTTGATGTGCTGGGTCTAAATCCTTAGCGCCACGAGCGATAAAACGGATCGAACCCCCAAGCGCTTTTGCCACCATACGCCAAAGCGCAGATAAGCCTCGACCTAGTGCTCCACCAACTGCACGGGTCTTGCTTTTAGATTTTCTACGTTTAGCCACACGCACAATCCTAAAGGATGGCTAATTTATGCCGAGCTAGGCTCGCCGCACTCAAACCTCAATGACAACCGGGATGATCATAGGTTTTCTTCGATGTTCTCCACCAACCCAACCACCCACAGTTTTTCGAACAATCTGCGACAACTGATGTGTTCCATTAATTCCTTCGACTACGGCCGCTGCTAAAGCCTTCTCTATCTTTAACTTAACGTCATCAAAGAGCGCGATGTCTTCATTAAATCCTCGTGCATGAATATCTGGGCCAGCAACTATTTTTCCACTCTGTGAGTCAATGACAACTACTACTGAGATAAAACCTTCTTCACCCAATATGCGCCGGTCCTTTAATGACGTTTCAGTAATATCCCCAATACTTTGACCATCGACATAGACAAAACCGCAAGGAACCGATCCAACAACATTGGCCTCGTGATCGATTAAATCTACAACAACACCATTTTCAATAATTAAGGCATTGCTGCGAGGAACACCTGCTGAAATTGCCAGTTCAGCATTTGCTTTCAGATGTCGCCATTCCCCGTGCACTGGCATTACATACTTGGGTTTAACTATGTTGTAGCAGTACAAAAGCTCACCCGCTGCGGCATGGCCTGAAACGTGAACCATCGCATTTGCTTTGTGGACGACCTTGGCTCCAAAGCGCGTCAACTCATTAATAATTCGAAAGACCGAGTTTTCATTTCCGGGAATCAGCGAGGATGCAAGAATGACCGTGTCACCCTCGCCAACCCTAATTTGGTGATCTCCATTGGCCATTCGAGCAAGGGCGGCCATCGGTTCACCTTGTGAACCCGTACAAATCAACACCACGTTGTCATCAAATTTATCAAGCTCTTTTACATCCATTAAGACACCCGGCGGCACAGTCAAATAGCCCATGTCTTCAGCAATCTTCATATTACGAACCATGGAGCGACCAATGAAAATTACTTTGCGTCCATGCAAAGCAGCAATATCTATAACTTGTTGCACGCGATGAACGTGTGAAGAAAATGAGGCGACAATGACGCGACGCTTAGTCGATGCAATAACTCGGTTGAGGGCCGGCATGATTTCCCGCTCAGATGGAGTAAAACCTGGAACATCAGCGTTAGTGGAGTCAACAAGAAATAGATCCACGCCTTCTTCTCCAAGACGGGCAAAAGTTCTCAAATCAGTTATGCGGCCATCTAAGGGAAGTTGATCCATCTTAAAATCACCTGTATGCAGAACGCGACCGGCATCGGTATTAATAACTATTGCAAGAGCATCTGGGATCGAGTGATTTACTGCAACAAATTCAAGTTCAAAGGGACCGATATCTTCATGTCCACCTTCACGAACCTCACGAGTTAGTGGTGAAATCCGATGCTCTTTTAATTTTGCGGTGATAAGTGCCAAAGTCAGTGCTGAGCCATATATGGCGATGTCTCCACGTTCGCGCAATAGATAAGGAACTGCGCCGATGTGGTCCTCATGGCCGTGTGTTAACACTAAGCCAACTACATCATCTAAACGATCGCGAATGTAGGAAAAATCAGGCAAAATCAAATCAATTCCAGGCTGGCTATCTTCTGGAAATAAAACACCACAATCAACGATAAGAAGTTTGCCCTTGGTTTCAAAAACGGTCATGTTGCGACCAATTTCAGCTAGACCACCGAGGGCAACAATACGTAACCCACCCTTAACTAATGTGGCGGGAAGACCTAAATCTGGATGTGGATGATTCATATATTAAACGCCAACGCCACCGGCGCGAAGATCTTCGCGCAACTGCGCAATCTGCGCATCGGTTGCATCAACTAAAGGAAGACGAGTATGGCCACCGGGCAGACCCATGAGCGTGAGCGCTGCTTTGGTCATAATGGCACCTTGGGTGCGGAAAGTTCCTGTAAATACTGGTAATAGTTTTTGATGAATCTCAAGGGCTCTGACGGCATTGCCATCAAACCACGCGTTGAGCATCGCCTTTAAATCACTGCCGACTGTGTGTCCGCAGACTGAAACGAAACCAACTGCGCCGACAGATAACAGCGCAAGATTGAGAATGTCATCACCTGAATAAACCGGGATTCCGCAACGCTTTATCACCCACGAGGTTGCCGCAACATTTCCTTTGGCATCTTTGAGCGCAACGATCGATGGATGTTCAAAGAGTTCAACGATCGTGTCAGACTCGATCTCTACACCTGTACGACCCGGAATGTCGTAGAGCATCATCGGCAGACCAGTTGCATTGGCCATAGCTAAGAAGTGCGCTTTGATACCAGCCTGTGGCGGTTTGTTGTAATACGGAGTAACAACCAGAATGCCATCTGCCCCAGCTGCCTCACTGCGCTTTGCCTGATTAATTGAGTAATCAGTTTCATTATCACCAGCACCAGAGACTACTTTGATGTTTGAGCCAACAACTTTCTTAACAACTTTAATGATCTCCTCTTTCTCAGAGGATTTAGTTGTAGGCGCTTCACCTGTTGTGCCATTGACGACGATTCCATCATGACCAGTATTAACTAGATGGTCGGCAATCTTCTCGACACCATTCCAATCGATGCTGCCATCTTTATTGAAGGGAGTGACCATAGCGGTCAACATTCGACCAAAAGGCGCTGGTGTACTCATGCGCCTAACTCTACCCGTACTAAGGTGCTATTCGTCCAGATTTTTCGAATGCGCCGTATGTAAGAGGCATTAATTTCGCGAATTCAGCCTCCATTTTCTCGGCCACCATCTCTATTTCACGTTGCGGGTAGCTAGGAAAATGTGACCCCTCGCGGGATGTACGAAGTGATAAAAAGTTCATCAAGGCACGCGCGTTCATCGTTACATACATCGATGAATACGTTGCAACCGGTAACACAACGCGTGCAACTTCACGTGCAATTCCCGCATCGAGCATTTTTTGGTAACTTGCATAAGCCACTGTGTAGGCATCCTTCATGGCTTGAATCGAGAGTTCGAACTGCCCGGTTGTTCCATCTTCAAATGTATACGCACCGGTCTTTCCGACCTGAAGCAGTTTGCGCTCTTTCGAAGGAATATAAAAAACAGGCCTTAGTTCGCGATAGCGACCGCTTTCTTCATTGTATGAAGCGATGCGATGTCTCATGAATTCACGGAATACAAATATCGGAGCTGAGACAAAAAAAGTCATTGATGTGTGTTCAAATGGAGAGCCGTGACGCTCGCGCGCTAAGTAATTGATTAATCCTGCTGAGCGAGCTGGATCTTCGCCGATCTCATCCATTGACTGTTCACCAGCCGTTGAAACTCGTGCCGCCCAAATAACATCGGCATCACTAGCGCTGGATTTAATAAGTTCGACAGTCATATCGTCGCGGTAAATAATCTCTTCACTCATAGCCTGACCTTATCTAGGTAGGTGTTGGAGGCTTTGGATATCTACGGCAGAATGGCCGCGTGTCCAAAATTGAATCCATCACACTCCGCGATTCGCTGAGCGTATCCCTGACTGTTGGTGCCTACGGGGTCGCATTTGGTGCAGCATCGGTTGCCAATGGATTTTCAGTTCTTCAGAGCTGCCTCTTATCTCTTCTGACATTTTCAGGTGCATCTCAGTTTGCTGTTGTCGGTGTGATAGGCGCAGGAGGCGGCGCCATAAGCGCAATCGCAACGGCCTCACTTCTTGGAATTCGAAATGGACTATATGGCGTAATCATGGCGCCTCGATTGAAAGTAAAAGGTTTCAAGCGAGTTGTTGCTGCACAAATAACCATAGATGAATCTACCGGTGTTGCTCTGGGCGCTGAAAAAAGAAACGAAGCAGCAATGCGACAGGGTTTTTGGCTAACAGGCTTTGGCGTATTTTTCTTCTGGAATCTCTTTACGCTGGCTGGAGCGTTGGGAGCTCAAGCAATGGGCGATGCTCGTGCATGGGGATTAGATTCTGCAGTACCCGCAGCTTTCTTGGGATTACTGTGGCCGCGACTTGAGAAAAATAGCGATCGCGCTTTGGCTGTTGCCTCGATTTTCTTTGCAATTGCAATGACTCCACTACTGCCAGCTGGCTTACCGATAATTGCAACGGCATTTATAGCAATTGCAGTTGGGTTGCGACGATGAATGTATTCTGGATTGCAACTATAGGTACCAGCGTTATTGCCTTTATTCTAAAGTTCACTGGACATTCGATACCGCAACATTGGCTGGATAATCCGAGGCTTCAACGAGTCAATGCCTTGATTCCAATTGCATTGTTGAGCGCTTTGGTTGCGGTGCAAACCTTCACATCAGAAAGTAAGGTAATGATAGATCATCGCCTTGCCGGAGTCAGCGTCGCCGTTCTTGCGCTGATATTGAAGGCACCATTTCCAGTTGTCGTTATATCTGCCGCATTAACATCGGCAGCAATCTATAACTGGCTCTGATTTTTTTGTGCTGGCAAAGCGATAGTCGCAAGTAAACCAAAGCCAATAACAATTGCCGCAATCAACGTGGTTGTCTTGACTGCATGAAGTAATCCATCGATATCTGCGCCTTGAATCTGCGTTGAACCTAGAGTCGTGAAGAAAAGTGCACCTAAAAGTGCGACCCCAAGGGATGAACCTAACTGCCTAAACGTACTTTGCAAACCAGATGCCTGACCACTTTGGGCAATTGGGACTTCGGCCAAAATGACACTTGTTAACTGCGCAGTTGCTAAACCGACTCCTGCGCCATAGAGAAAGAGCCATGCTGCGATTACTACGCTAGAAATAGTAAGAGAGAATGAAAAACTCAAACCCATAATAGCTATCGCTTCAAGGCCAAGTCCTAAGCGCACTACTGCGCGTCCACCCATGCGCGCTGATAATTGCGGGGTTCCTCCAGAGATTAAGAAGGTTCCCATCGCTAAAGCAAGAATCAAGACTCCGGTATGCAGGGCCGTAAAACCAAGTCCACCCTGCAAGAAAAGCGGCAAAGAAAACAACATGCCAAACTCCCCCAGTGCAACAACTAATGCCGCAATGCTGCCATAGCGAAAGGATTTAATTTTCAAAAGATTTAAGTCGAGCAGAATTGGTTTACTAGCAATCGCCCGTGATTTTTCAATCTTTACAAAAAGCACCATTGCAATTGCGCCAATGGCAAATGCAATCACCACGGGTGAAATTGACCATGTCCACGTCAATGAGCCCACAGAGAACTGTTCTTGAGTACTCCACCAACCAAAGCGAATTCCTTCAATCAAGCCAAAGACAATCAAACCTAAACCACAAATTGATAAGGCTATGCCGGCAAAATCTGCACCTTTTTGTACATGATCATCTTTAGTCTCAGGAACATAGATCAAGGTACCTATCACAACGATGGCTACGATAGGAATATTTATTAGGAATGCCCAATGCCAGGATGAAACAGTTGTGAGCCAACCACCAACAACTGGACCTACGGCGGCCATGCCACCGATTGTTGATCCCCAAATTGCAAAGGCAATACCGCGCTCCTTACCCTTAAAGAGCGCGTTGACAGTAGAAAGGGTCGCTGGCAAAACCATCGCCCCACCAATACCTTGCAACAGACGGGCGCTAATAAGTGTTGCCCCACTGGTCGAATAGCTTGCAATAACACTTGCAATACCAAAGACAATGACTCCGGCAAGTAAGAGTTTGCGCCGGCCATAGAGGTCTCCAACTCGCCCAAGAGTAATTAAGAGTGCAGCAAAGACAAGAGAATAGATTGAGTTAATCCATTCGGCATCAGATGCCGACAGTGAAAGATCTCGAACAATGACTGGCAGGGCAACATTTACAACAGTTGCATCCATGATGATCAGTGAGACTGCAAGTGCAATGAACGGCATTGCCTTCCATCGTTGCGGGTGCAGCTCGGTATCGATCATCACTCTTCCTCTTTCTTAGATAATTCCTAGTGCAGTTAGTTTGGCTGTTAAATCGATATCCGATGGCTCAGTCATATGTGTTCCATCGGCAAAGACGATAACTGGAATTGATCGCATTCCGCCATTAATCTCAATAACTTTATCGGAAGCAGCAGTATCTGCTTCAATATCAATGAGTGTGTATTCGACATTGAGTTCATCGAGCAAGCGCTTTGAGCGTCGGCAGTCGCCGCACCATTCTCCGCTGTACATGATGATTTCTTGGTTTGCCACGTGTATTTCTCCCTTTACATGAATTTATCGAGGCCATGCGTAAGCCCCGGTGCAGATATAACTTTACGTACTCCCAGTAAGACACCTGGCATAAATCCAGCGCGATCGATTGAATCGTGGCGAATAGTGAGAGTTTCCCCTAATCCACCAAAGATGACTTCTTGATGGGCAACCAAGCCTCGAGCTCGAACCGAGTGGACTGGAATATCCCCCACTAGTGAGCCGCGAGCACCATCTAAAGATGTCGTGGTTGCATCTGGCATAGGTGCTAATCCAGCAGACTTACGCGCATCACTCATTAACTGCGCAGTACGCGCTGCGGTTCCACTAGGTGCATCGACTTTGTCTGGATGATGTAGCTCGATAATTTCAGCAGATTCAAAATATTGGGCTGCTTTCGTTGCAAACTCCATCATCAACACTGCTCCAATTGCAAAATTCGGTGCAATCAAAACCCCAACAGATGGATTCTGTTTACACATTTCTGCAACTGCTGCAAGTTTTTTATCATCAAAGCCCGTAGTACCAACAACTACATGGATTCCCTTGTTAATAAGAAAATCTAAGTTAGCCATAACAGAGTCGGGCGTAGTGAAATCAACAACTACATGTGTTCCTGACCCAATCAACTGATCTAGCGAATCGCCCAAATCTAAAGCGGCGATGAGTGACATTCCAGGCTCGGCTTCTACAGCTTTAACGACCTCGGCACCCATGCGCCCCTTGGCACCTAACACTGCGACATTTATCATTTCAATACCTTCTCAAACTTAGTGGTGTTCTTAAATGGTCCAACTAGTGCAAGCGTAGGCGTTTTAGTCAGATAGGCGCTTGCAATTTCGCGTATGTCTACCTCATTAACCTTTGAAACCGCCTTTAAAATATCATCGAAGCCCATTATCGCTCCGTAGACAATCTCATTTTTACCGATTCGGCTCATGCGAGAACCTGAATCCTCTTGGCTAAGAACTAGCGAGCCACGTACAGCTCCCTTGGCCCTTTCAATCTCTTCATGTGACATTCCATTATCTGCAACATCGGCTAAGACTTCGCGGATAATCTCTAGAACTTCTACCGCCTTATCTGGTTTACAGCCGGCATAGAAACCGATTTGGCCGCTTCCAGCAAACTGTTGGGCATATGCATAGACCGAGTATGCAAGGCCGCGCTTCTCGCGAATCTCCTGAAACAAGCGTGAGGACATTCCACCGCCGAGTGCAGATGCCAAGATTCCCATCGCAAAACGGCGATCATCATGCCGGGCAACACCCTCCATGCCATAAAACATATGAGCTTGTTCAGTTGGCCTAGATATTAATCCAACACTCTGTTGGGCCGCTTTTTTAGGCGCAGTATTAGGACGAAGAACTGGAACGCCTGTTACATCTAAGAAATCATCGCACGACAGTGCTTTGTCAACCATTGCGACAACTCGTTTGTGATTGATATTTCCAGCTACAGCTACAACTAAGTCTTGCGGAAGGTAGCGCTTCTTGTAATAGTTAAAGACACTCGTGCGGGACATCGAGTTCATCGAATCGATGGTTCCCAAAATTGGACGTCCTAGAGGCGTATCCCCAAAGTACGTTTCGGCATATAAGTCATGCACTAAATCGCTGGGGTCATCATCGCGCATCGCAATTTCCTCTAGAACAACTTTGCGTTCGGCATCGACATCTAGCGCTGTAACGATGGAGGAAGTAATCAAATCGCTAATGACATCTATGGCCATTGGTAAATCGGTATCAATCACACGAGCATAAAAACAGGTGTACTCCTTGGAAGTGAAGGCGTTCATCTCTCCACCAACAGATTCAATCGAGGATGAAATCTCCAATGCTGTGCGTCGTTTGGTTCCTTTAAACAATAAATGCTCTAGAAAGTGAGAAGCCCCAGCAACTGCCGGGGTTTCATCACGCGAACCAACATTGACCCAGATACCAATAGCAGCGCTGCGTACCGAAGCAACTTCTTCAGTAACGATACGCAGACCGCTAGGTAAAACTGAGCGACGTACGCTCATTTATTCGGCTGAACCAGTTGTTCCATCTTCAAGAACTGGTACCAAAGATAACTTGCCCTTTGGATCAATCTCTCCGATTTCAACTTGAATCTTGTCGCCAACCTTCATGACCTCTTCCAAGTTTTCAATGCGCTTTCCACCATGCATCTTGCGAATCTGAGATACGTGTAAAAGTCCATCTTTTCCTGGCATCAATGAGATAAAGGCGCCAAATGCTGCAAGCTT
>CAIXPV010000012.1 GCA_903921405.1 uncultured Actinomycetes bacterium | reverse complement strand
CGACCGATTCCCATGCCAGTCCCAAGTGCTACAACGGCTACTGTTGAAATCGCAGCAGTTGAACCTACTCGATCGCGCAAAAGCGCTGCCGACCAAAATGATGTTGCAAACTCACTTGATATACATGCAACAAAACCAATCCACGCTATCCAAAAAGTACGCGAGAGTTTTCCGCTTTGCGGGCCTGATTCATCGGGCACATGTACGTCATCGCTCTTATCTCGCCCAACAACGTAAAACGCGATAGCTACAGGCAATGCGAGCAGTAAACCTAAGCGCCACAAACTGGGGAAGGCAATTGCAATGGTGCCGATCAAGGCGGTACCCGAAACAAAACCAACGGAGGCAACGCCATTTGCTTGGGGAATCGCAACTTCAGCGGCTTTGCCATAGTGATGGGACATCGCCGTGAGCATTGTGTTAATAATGATCGATGTTCCAAAGCCAGTAATCAGTGTTGCCGGCAGTGTTAAAAATACAGGTGGTGAAGCAACGAACATCACCATGCCTAAGGAAAAGATAAGAAGTCCGATCCACGATAAACGCTCACGGCCAAAACGGTGCGCCAAGCGTGGGTTGGCATAACCAGCGGCTATAGATGCAACACCCATCGCGGTGCCGTGTAAGCCTGCAATAGTTAAAGATGTTCCTTGGTCAGCACGAAGAAGTGACTGCGCCGGACCAAAGCCACCAAGGTAAAAGTTAACAATGGCAGTTTGTGTAGCAACTATCCAGAAGAAACGATCGCGCTTAAAACTCTTCGGCACTATAGAGATTCCACAACAAAATCAATGCACTGGGTTAGCGCTGTGACATCACTGGGATCTACAGATGGGAACATGCCAATTCGAAGCTGATTCTTACCTAACTTGCGATATGGCTCGGTATCTACAATTCCGTTGGCACGAAGTGCGGCAGCAATCTTTGTTGCATCAATTGCATCATCAAAATTAATTGTGCCAACAACCTTTGAGCGCATCGCTGGATCAGTAACGAATGGAGTCGTATAACTAGTTTTTTCTGCCCAGGTATACAAGATATCTGAGGACTGTGCGCTTCGACCAGCAGAAAAACTCAAACCCCCACCAGCATTCATCCATTCGATTTGATCGGCTAGTAACATCAAAGTGACTAAAGCTGGAGTGTTATAAGTTTGATCAAGTCGCGAATTTTCAATTGCGATGGTTAAGTCAAAGAAAGCTGGAATCCAACGTCCAGTGGCCTTAATCTTTTCAACGCGTGCGATTGCCGCAGGACTCATGATCGCAATCCATAACCCGCCATCAGATGCAAATGATTTTTGCGGGGCAAAGTAATAAGTATCAAACTCATTGGCGTTAACAAGCAACCCACCTGCAGCACTTGTTGCATCTACCAAAACAAGGGCGCCCTCTGTTGCTGCGGGGCGAATAATTGGCATTGCAACACCAGTACTAGTTTCATTGTGTGTGAGTGCATAAACATCGATGCCATCCTCAGCAGTTGCCAACGGGTGTGTACCTGGCTCGGATTTAATAACGCTTGGATCGCCCAGGAATGGCGCCTCTTTTGATGCAGATGCGAATTTAGAGGAGAACTCACCAAAAACTAGATGCTGTGAGCGATTTTCAATTAATCCAAGAGTTGCGATATCCCAAAATGCAGTTGATCCGCCATTACCCAGAACTACTTCATAACCATCGGGTAGATTAAAAAGTGTATGCAGACCATCACGAACGCGTTTAACTACATTCTTAACTGGTTTTTGCCGATGCGATGTCCCAAGAATAGATGTGCCAGATGCGGCCAGTGCTGCTAATGCTTCTGGACGAATCTTTGATGGACCACAACCAAATCGACCATCTCCAGGCTTAATTGCTGACGGGATAAGTATCTCTGCGCTCATTGGCCAAGTTTATGGGTAGTAGCGCCCTATCTCCCAATCAGCTGTCGCACCTACTCTTTCATAACGCAGTCGGTCGTGTAATCGAGAATGTCGGCCCTGCCAGAATTCAATCTGCAGCGGAATAACGCGATAGCCACCCCAGTGTGGTGGGCATGGGACCGTACTTCCTTCGGGCCATTTTTGTGCAGCGCCCTCATATCTTTGATCTAACTCTTCTCGCGATGCTAGTGGTGCTGATTGGTGACTGGCCCATGCACCTATTTGTGAAGCCCATGGACGCTTTGAAAAATATTCATGTGATTCTTGAATCGATGTTTTTTCTGCTGTACCGCTTATTGAAACTTGTCGCTCCATGGCATACCAGGGAAACAAAAGTGAGACCTGTGGATTCATTTCGATTGCATGCGCTTTGCGCGACGAGTAATTGGTATAAAAGGTAAAACCGCCTTGTGAAATATCTTTCAACAGGACACTACGAGTGGTGATATGTGAATCAACATCTAGCGTAGATAGAACCATTGCATTAGCTTCAACGATGATTGGGTTTTCGTGGGCTTGCCGCAACCAACTTTCGAATGCGCGGAAAGGATCTTCCGGCAAGGCGGTTAGCCCTTGTTCGCCATACGAACGTCGCATTGCAGCGATTTCATCGCGTCCAAAACTCAGATTATCCATAGGTGTATCGAACCTCACTTTCGTCGTGAGTGCATCCCCCGGTAAGCATGGTCGCCAGCACCCCTTGTGTAGGTGCAGAATTAGGCCATTGCACTACGCAGATAAAAGGAGCCCATCGTGTCAGAGAATTTCAAGCCCGGTCTAGAAGGTGTCATTGCTTTTGAGTCTGAAATTGCTGAGCCCGATAAAGAAGGTGGCGCACTTAGATATCGCGGAGTCGACATCGAAGAGCTTGTTGGTCGAGTCTCATTTGGAAATGTTTGGGGCTTGTTAGTTGATGATGAATTTAATCCAGGTCTTCCTAACGCTGAAAAGTTTCCATTACCTGTTCACTCGGGTGATGTTCGCGTAGATGTTCAAGCTGCGATCTCAATGTTGGCACCAGCCTGGGGATTTAAGCCACTGCTTGATATCGATGATGCCGAAGCGCGCAGCAACTTAGCGCGTGCATCTGTAATGGTTCTTTCATATTTGGCACAAGCTGCTCGTGGAGTTATTGCGCCGCCAGTTCCAGAGTCTGACATTGATAAAGCGCATACTGTTGTAGAGCGAATGATGATTCGCTGGCGCGGAGAGCCAGACCCACTTCATGTCCGCGCAATCGATGCTTACTTTGTTTCTGCTGCAGAGCATGGCATGAACGCATCAACATTTACTTCTCGTGTTATTGCATCAACTGGCGCCGATGTGGCCGCTGCGCTTTCGGGTGCGATTGGTGCGATGTCAGGTCCACTTCACGGAGGTGCACCTTCACGCGTACTGCATATGATTGAAGAAGTTGAAAAAACTGGAAATGCAGAGGCATACATTAAAGATTTACTAGATCGTAAAGAACGCTTAATGGGCTTTGGTCACCGTGTTTATCGCGCCGAAGATCCTCGCGCACGTACATTGCGTCGCACAGCAAGAGAATTGAATGCGCCACGTTATGAAGTAGCTGAAGCACTTGAAAGAGCTGCGCTAAAAGAGTTACGTGAGCGCCAACCAGATCGTGTTTTAGAAACAAACGTTGAGTTCTGGGCTGCAATTATTTTGGACTTCGCTGAAGTTCCTGCACATTTATTTACATCGATGTTTACCGCTGCACGTACTGCAGGCTGGTCTGCACACATCTTGGAAGAAAAGCGCACCGGACGTCTGATTCGCCCAACTTCTAGATACATCGGTAAGGCTCCTCGCTCAGTTGAGTCAGTTGCCGGCTGGGATTCCACGGTCGAACAGCTCCACAAGTAAGTCTGTAACAGCCTCTGCAAGACCAAGGCTTTATAACGATTTAGTAAAACAGGCTCAAAAACCCTGCAATTCACCTGTCGCGCGTTGCTTTTCACGTGCATAAGCAGTGGGATAGGGGCACGAGGAAACCTGCACCCCCTAGAAGAGGTTTTCAAATCTTAAAGGAGATTACTTAGTGAAGAACAGACTACTTAAGGGTCTTGCTCTTGCTGCCACAGTGTCATTTGCTGCCAGCTTGACCATCGTCCCTGCACAAGCTGCAAATGAGATTCTAGTTTGGGCGGATGAAACACGCGGACCAAACCTAACAAAAGTTTTTGCAAAGAAGGGCGACTGGGTTCCAGGAAGCACAATCAAGGTTGTTTCTTTCTCGAGCTACGATGCACTAAAAGCTGCATTAGATAACGCATCTGGCACAACTGGTCCAGATATTTTCGTTGCAGGTAACGACTGGGTTCCAGCGTTAGCTAAGAGCGGAAAGCTTGCTCCTGTAGTTCTAACTGCTGCACAAAAGGCACAGTTCACTCCAAGCCAGTTCTTTGATCTCTCATACGGCGGAAATCTTTACGGCGTACCTGTAGATGTCAACAACGTTGGAATGGTTTTCAACACAAAGCTAGTAAAGACAGCACCAAAGACTTACGGTGAAATGGTTAACTACTATTTAGCTAACAAGACAAAGAAGGGCCTTAAGGCTGGTCTTTGTGTTGCTGGTGGCGGAATGTCATGGGGCGCTCTTTCAGGATTCTCAGCACTTGGTGCAGAGCCATACATGATGAACTCTGATGGAACTGTTAACTACAATAAGAGCTTTGATCCAACAGTATTTGCTAAGAATGTAAGCACATTACTTCTTGACAAAAAGGGTAAGAGCAATGGCTTCTGGCCAGCAACTGACACTGGTTGCCAGGATAACTTCCTAGCTGGCAAGGTTCCATTTGCAATTATTGGTAACTGGCACTGGCGTACATTCGCAGAAGCTGGCTTTGAGATGAACATCATGCCTGTTCCAGGCGTAAAGGCCGGCACATACGGCAAGATGTTTGGATCTGTTAGCGGTGCATTCCTTACTTCATATGCAGAAACACACGGAGTATCAGTTTCAGCTAAGTCACTTCTTACAAGCTTCTTCGCTTCAACTAAGGGCCAGGTTGCATACCAGGCTGAAGAAGGACGTCCACCAGCCGAGAAGGGCGCTCAGAAGAGCCAGCTCGTACTCGGTGGCCAGAAGGCTATGGGAGCGGCAGCAAGCCTCTCTTCAATCCCACAGATTGGTGCTTTCTTGAACACCAATAAGGGTGGCGCAAGCTACTGGGATTCAGCTCCAGCATATTGGACTGCAGTTCTAGTTGACGGAAAGAATCCACTTGTAGAAGCTAAGAAGCTTGCTGCAATCTGGAAGGCTAACGTCGCAGCTGGAAAGGCAGATCTCTAAGAGTTTCTCTTGGAGCATGAGAGCTAAAACTTTCATGGCCTAAAAGTTCAATAGCGTGGGCGGGATTCATTCCCGCCCACGCTACTACTTTCTCAATCTGCAGAATTAATAAGGAAGCGGTACGACAGTGAGCAGTATCTTTAGAGGTAAGTTTGCAACAGCGATCAAGATAGCAATCCTCGCGATAACTACCGCGATCTTAAGTTTATTAGCCCAGAGTGCTTTTGCCTCGGGTGAAAGCGCAATTGGAGCCTTCTTAGTCTTTGCAATTGTCGCATTGAATTTTACTTATTTCACAAAGTTTTCAATCCCACTTAAGTTCTTTGTTCCTGGAATTCTTTTCTTTATTGCTTTCGTGATCGCACCGATAGTTTTTACAGTAATAATGTCTGTTTTCAACTATCAAACAGGTAACTACATTTCTAAGCCAGCATCAATTGAACAAGTGTTAATCCTTGGCGTTGAGTCCGATGCTAACCAAACAACCTTCGATTTAGTTGCAGGTAAAGACTCAAATGGAGACTATGCAGTCTTGGTCTCAGACATTGCAAATCAACGATTCTTTATCTCTACTCAAGATAAAATTACTGACGTCGATGCATCTAAGCTAATAATTAATGAATATGGTGTTGCAACTACTGCTCCTGGTTTCACGGCAATCTCTGACAATGAATTAGCGGCCAACGATGCTTATTCGAAGATTCGATATAAGTACCAGGATGGTTACTACGTAAAGATTGAAGGTCAAGGGGTCGGTGCGGTCTTTCGACAGAAAATTGCTTATGACGCGAAGACCGACACAATGAAGAACATCATTACAGGCGAGACGTACATTAATAATGGCAAAGGTAACTTTGCACTTGAGGGCTCACCCGAGACGGTATTAACTCCGGGTTGGCGAGCACCTATCTGGTTTGAGAATTACACAAAATTAGTGACTGATACCCGTTTCCGTACGCCGCTTATCAAGGTATTTATCTGGACTGTGGTCTTTTCCGCACTGACTGTATTAAGCACCTTCTCGTTTGGACTTTTACTAGCGTTAGCGCTTAATAGAAAAATGCGGGGACGTCGCATTTATCGCTCTATCTTGATTTTGCCATATGCCATGCCAAGCATCATGAGTATTTTGATCTGGGGTGGAATGTTTGATTCAGAGTTTGGTGCGATTAATAATATTTTGCACACTCATATTGCTTGGTTTTCTAGTGCAACATTTGCACGCGCCGCGGTTTTATTAGTAAATCTTTGGCTCGGTTTCCCATACTTCTATCTGATCTGTTCCGGATCCCTTCAAGCGATTCCATCAGAACTCTTGGAGGCTGCAGCTATTGATGGCGCAAATCCACGTCAGATATTTAGGAGAATTACTTTGCCGCTGCTTTTACAGATTTTGTCACCGCTGCTGATTGCATCATTTGCCTACAATTTTAATAACTTCAACTTGATTTATTTGTTGACGGGTGGTGGACCGAGAAATAGCTTAGATGGCGAAGTTGCAGGTGCTACCGATATTTTGATTAGCTACACATATCAAATCGCATTTGGCAGAGGTATGAATGACTTTGGTTTGGCCAGTGCAATCTCAGTCATTATTTTCTTACTTGTAGCCTCAATTTCCTTCTACGGATTGAAGAAATCTAAAGTTATGGAGACTTTCGGATGAGTAAGTGGCTGAGAGAAAATTTATGGCGTCACGCATTCGCAACCTTCATGTGTATCTTTTCCCTATTTCCTCTATACCTTGTGGTTCTTTCATCATTTAAGTCAAGTGGAAGTCTCCAGCTAGATTCATTTGTGCCAAAAGAACTCTCATGGGACAACTACAAGATGCTCTTTTCGTCGCCCAAGATTCCATTTTTGTCATGGGTGAAGAACTCCCTAATTATTTCATCGGTAGTGGCGATCAGTTCAGTAGTTGTCGGCGCCGCCTCCGCTTTTGCATTTAGTCGCCTCAAGTTCAAAGGCAAGAAATTTGGCATTCAGTTACTTCTTCTTGTTCAGATGTTTCCAGCTGTTCTGGCACTTTCAGCGGTCTACGTCATCATGGAGCGCGTGTACTCGTTTGCCCCAAGTATTGGTCTAGGTAGCCAAGCGGGGTTGATTCTCGTCTATCTGGGCGGCTCAATGGGCGTGAATATCTGGCTACTCAAAGGCTTCGTCGATTCAATTCCTGCAGAGCTTGATGAAGCGGCCAAAATCGATGGCGCAAGCCCGGTTCAGACCTACTGGTTAATTTTTATTCCGCTTGCAACGCCAGTGCTTGCCGTTGTTTGCTTGCTCAGCTTCATTGGAACATTTAATGAGTTTATTGTTGCGCGATTATTCTTAGTTGAGATGCAAGGTCGTACCGTGGCTGTTGGTTTACAACAGTTTATCGGTGGACAATATGCGTCCAACTGGGGAGCTTTTGCCGCCGGATCAATTCTGGCTTCAATTCCAATTGTGATCATATTCTTGTCTCTTCAAAAGTACATCGTGAACGGGCTTACTGCCGGATCCGTAAAGGGATAACAGTGAAGCGCAAGGGCGCTGTTGCACTATTTATTTGTGCACTTTTGTCTGTCTCGACGTTATCTTTTGCTTCTACTCCTGCGTCGACAAAAGTCGGTTTAAGTAAAGACATTATCTATTTTGTAATGCCTGATCGGTACAAAGATGGCGATAAAAGCAATAATAATATTGGTGGCTTTAACGAAACATTAACTGCCTTTAACCATGGTGGGGATCTCAAAGGACTTACGGGTACATGTCTTCCTGGTGATGACGGCTTGGCTCGCATTAAGTCACTGGGGTTCACGGCAGTCTGGTTAACTCCGGTTGTTACCCAACAAGAGGCGATTAGCGCAGGCTCCGGGTATCACGGCTATTGGGGTGTTGATTTCCTCAATGTTGATCCGCACCTTGGAACCAATGCAGACATGGCCAATTTTGCTGCTTGTGCGAAGAAACTCAATCTAAAAATCATCTTAGACATCGTTACGAATCACACGGGTGATGTCATTAAATATCACGGTAACGAGGCCTACATCCCCGCTGAGTCAAAGAATCTAAAGAAGCCAGCCTGGCTTAACAATCTCAATAATTATCACAACGTAGGCGACATGGGCAGCTGCTGGGGCGTGGGCAACTGCACCAAACTAGGTGATTTCTATGGCCTAGATGATCTAGCAACCGAGAAACCACAGGTCTGGCAGGGTTGGGGACAGGTGTACTCACGGTGGCTGATGGATTACGGTCTATCTGGTTTTAGAGTTGATACCGCACGACATGTTGACGATAACTTCTTTAAGAATTGGTCACCATTAATTCAAAGCTCGGCTTCAAGCGTAGGAATCAAAGATTTTACAATTTTTGGCGAAGTCTATGATTACAGCCCTTTTAACTTGATGGAGTACGTGCGCCGGAACAAGATTCAAACAATTTTAGATTTTCCTTTTCAAGCAAGTGCCACAGAGTTTGCGTCAGGGTATTCAAATGGGCCGACACTCACCATGCTATTTGAAAATGATGATTATTACACCAGCGCAACATCAACTGCCAGCAACCTAGTTACCTTCTTAGGAAATCACGACGTTGGCCGCGTCGGCTTTATTATTGGGAATAAGCGAATCCAAAAAACAAGCCAACTGTTACCGCGAGCTAACTTAGCTAATGCCTTGTTGTATTTCACGCGGGGAATTCCCGTTGTTTACTACGGCGACGAAGTTGGAATGACTGGAACCAATACGGGCAAAGATCAGTTTGCACGACAGGATATGTTTGCCACGCAAGTAGATATCTGGAAGACCGAGCCTAGAATTGGCGGCACTCCAATTGGAAATGGTGATGCTTTCCAAGCTACAACTACAAGCCCAATTGCAGCCTACTTAAAACAGATCTCTGAACTGCGCCGAGCTAATCCTGGCTTAGCTAATGGTGTGATGCTAGAGCGTTATTCAAAGAACTCGATTTTCGTGGTGTCAAAGAAGGATGCTAAAGAGAATCGTGAATATGTGGTGGCATTTAATAACTCTGATACCGATGAGGTTGTAGATATAACATCGGCTACCTCAAGCGGTGGTTGGCAGTTATTGCTAGGTCAGTCAGAGGTTACTGCCGCTTCGAATAAGCTCAGTTTTACCGTTCCCGCACTTTCAACCGTGATTTTTAAGGCTAATAACCCCATTGATGCTGTTGCTACCACAGTAGGAAAGTTGTCGATTCGAGCCGATGATTTGACTGGTTTTTATCACGTTAAAGCTGGTGTGAAGTCGGCAGATTTATTGTCCGTCGAGTTCTTTGCACGAGTAGCCGGTTCAACAAAATGGATTTCCCAGGGAACAGATACAACCGCTCCGTACAGTGTTTTTCTTGATCCGCTGGATTATCTGAAGAAGAAAATCGAAATCAAAGCAGTTGCAACTAACTCTCAAGCATCAAAATTTACTTTTCCAACGATTAAATTTACGATGCCAGCCAAAAGCGCATAGGTTGATCTAAGTATTTAGCCCAGGATCGTTCGTTGTGGCCACTTCGGTTGTATACCTTGCTAACAAAGTCATGTCCCTGATAACCGCGAGTGCGTAAGAGTTTGTCAGCGTAAATTTGAAACGGGGCGTAAGCCGAATCTAAACCCTTTGTTCCATGGCTCATCCATATTTTATGTTGCCCAGGCTCTGGCAGTGATGAGATTGTTTCCTCAACTAATTCATTGCCAGCAAATGGCCAATGTGGTGAAAGGGCAAGAGCAGTGAAGAATTTTTCTGGATTCTCTCCAAGTGCATAGAGCGTTGCCAAGCCACCCATGCTAGAGCCGATCATCGCCGTATTTGTAGGGGCAATGTTCGGTGCAATAGCAGGGACGATTTCATTGAATATCGTTGCTAAGTATTGATCACTCTCTAGTTGATCAGCGATTAAAATATCTGCAAAATCCTTATGTACTTCAAGGCCCTCACGAAAATATCGCGCAGGCACAAGATCTTTTCCTCGCCCCCAGGGATTCTCTTTCGATTGACTATGCCAGACCCCAATTATCGCTGGCGGATTAATACCCAATGCTTCACTAACTCTGAGTGCTGATTGCGCCATCTGCCAGGTTTGATACCGGTGGGTTGACGTTTTGCCATCAAAGACATTTTGGCCATCGTGAGCAATCAGCAGATGAGTAGCTGATTGCTTTGGCAGCCAATAATCAACGGTCCTAGAGCCGAACTGGACTCGTTTAACATCACCCGGAACCCCGCGGATTTGAAAGCGCTTAATCTCATTCATAATGGTTAAATCTACCCATGTCTGAGCCTAAAAGAAGCATTGTCTGGTTTCGTCGTGATCTGCGGATCACTGATCACCCAGCACTGTTAGAGGCCATCGCCAGCAGTGATGAAATAGTTCCAGTATTTATTCTGGATAAGAATTTAATTGGTCAGAGCGGAAGTAAGCGATTAGCTTATTTAGGAGCATCGCTTCGGGCTTTGGATGATTCATTAGGTAACTCATTACATGTGATGGTGGGAGATCAGGTAGAAGTTCTGCAGGCTTTGATTAAACGTTACAACGCACCATCGGTACATATTTCTAAAGAGTTCGAACCGTATGGAGCATCGCGTGATGCGCGTATTGCCTTGGCGGGGTTACCCCTCGTTGAGACCGGAAGTCCATATGCAGTTGCACCAGGCAGAGTTCTAAAGCCAAGTGATTCAACGCCGTACAAGGTGTACACGCCATTTTATCGTGCATGGTGCCTTCATGGGTGGCGCAAGCCAGCAGCTGCACCGAAGAAAATTAACTGCGTTGTTCCAACCCAGAGCGATAGAAATTTTCCTGACTGGAAAGTTCCAGATGGAACATCGATTGCTGCAGCGGGTGAAAAAGCGGCTTTGAAACGTTGGAAGTATTTTAAAGATAATGGCTTAGATTCTTATGATGAAGGAAGAAATATTCCTGGAATAGATGGCACGAGCAAATTAGGCGCACATTTAAAGTGGGGAGAAATTCATCCGCGTACATTGTTAGCAGATCTCGGAGAAAGCAAAGCTCACGATGTTTTTCGTAAAGAGATTGCGTGGCGAGAGTTTTATGCCGATGTGCTTTTCAATAACCCTGGCACTGAGATTGCGTATTACGCACCACGCTTTGCCAATATGCGATACAACAAGCCAGATCAAAAATTTGAAGCGTGGAAAACCGGAATGACTGGTTATCCCTTTGTAGATGCAGCGATGCGCCAATTAGTGCAAGAAGGTTGGATGCATAACCGCACCCGTATGGTCGTG
>CAIXPV010000011.1 GCA_903921405.1 uncultured Actinomycetes bacterium | reverse complement strand
TACCTTTAACAAAGTACAGGTTCATGCCGCCCATCTCTTCAACCCATTTACGCTCTTTTGCATCGATCCACACAACTTGATCGCAGCCCTCTTTAGCTGCAGCTTTTTGCGCAACCAATGATGCTGCATAGTTTCCACCGCACTTAGCCTCACCGGTTCCGCCTTGAGCTGCACGAACGTACTCCGTTGAAATCCACACAGATACAGCCTTAGATGGATCAAAGTAGGCACCTGCTGGTGTTGCAATTATCAAATATGTAGCTTTATTAGATGGGCGAACACCTAAACCAACTTCAGTTGCGATCATAAATGGGCGTATGTATAGCGCCTCACCGATTTTATTGGGTACCCATCCACCATCTTGGCTCACCAAGGCATTAACAGTTTCGATAAAGAGAGCCTCAGGCATTTCTGGCAAAGCTAAGCGGGCCGCTGATTTAGCAAAGCGCTTGGCGTTGGCATCTGGACGAAAGAGTGCAATAGAGCCATCAGGTTGGCGATAAGCCTTGAGACCTTCAAAGATCTCTTGACCGTAATGAAGAACAGCTGTCGCTGGATCTAAAGAGATTGGACCATAAGCCTTTAGCTCTGGTTCACCCCAACCATCAATTTCACTCCACTCACACACGACCATGTGGTCGGTGTAGTACTTACCAAAACCGCCTTCGGCAACTAAGGCATCTCGCGTAGCAGCATCTTTGGCGTGTGGGTTGAGTGATATTTTCATATTTTTATAGCGCTGCGACCAGCGCATCTCCTACCTCGGTTGTGCTTCGTTTTTTATCTGCTCGTGTTAATAGATCCGATGCGACTGCGCGCTCAATATCGCGGGCTGCCTCGGCATAACCTAAGTGATCTAGCATCATGGCAACTGACATAACCGTGGCTGTTGGATCGGCAATATTTTTACCGGCAATGTCAGGTGCTGAACCGTGAACGGGTTCAAACATCGATGGGAACTTACGAGTTGGATTGATATTGCCAGATGCTGCAAGTCCGATTCCTCCGCAAATTGCCGCAGCAATATCGGTCAAGATGTCACCAAATAAGTTATCAGTAACGACTACATCAAAGCGCTCAGGATTAGTAACAAAGAACATTGATGCTGCATCAACATGTAGATAATCAGTTGTAACCGTTGGATACTCTTTAGCAACTTCGTTAAATGTGCGAGTCCACAAACCGCCAGCGCGAGTTAAAACGTTGTTCTTGTGAACAAGGGTTAACTTCTTGCGATCACGCTTGAGTGCTCGTTCGAATGCATCACGAATAACGCGTTCTGCGCCGCGGCGAGTATTCAAACTCTCCTCTGTCGCAATTTCTGCATCAGTGCCTTCAGCTAAAACTCCTCCGGCGCCAACGTAAGGGCCTTCAGTGCCCTCGCGTACAACGATAAAATCAATTGGCGCTTTAGTTGCAAGCGGACCAGTGACCCCAGGCATCAAGCGGGCTGGGCGCAAGTTGATGTAGTGATCAAAGGCAAAGCGCAGCTTCAATAGAAGACCACGCTCTAGAACACCGCTGGGGACCGTTGGATCTCCGACTGCACCAAGCAAAATAACATCTTTAGTTGCCAGCTCGGCCAGCGTTGCATCAGGTAGAACTTCACCTGTGCGATGCCAGAAGCCTGCTCCTAAGTCATAGGACGTTTTGTTAAAGCTGATGCCGTACTTTGTAGATACAGCATCTAGAACTTTAAGGCCCTCGTTAACAACTTCAGGTCCAATTCCATCGCCTGCGATTACCGCTAAGTTAATTGTGCTCATTAATCCACCAAGACAACTGCACGAACGGATTCGGCGCCTGTCTCTTTCTTAATAGTTGCCAAAATATCATCGCTGACATCGGAGTCAACAGAAAGTGCCATCAACGCCTTACCGCCAGCACCACTTCGTGCAACTTGCATGCCTGCGATATTGATATGTGCTTGACCCAATGTGTGACCAACCGTTCCAATGACTCCTGGCTGATCCACATAACGTAAGAACAAAATATGCGCAGTTGGAGGAAGATCTAGTGAGAATGAATCGATCCCAATAATCTTTTGAGTCTGCTTGATTCCCATCAATGTTCCATCAACGGTAATTGACTTACCGCTCCCCGTTGCAGCACGCAGAGAAATCATGGATCGATACTCAGCGCTGTCAGCAGTTGTCGTGACGTTCGATGTCATTCCACGCTCACTTGCTAGACCTGGCGCATTGACATAGGTAACTTCTTCAGCACCAACTGCAATAAGTGCGCCTTTGAGCGCGCTGATTGCCAAAATCGACGAGTCGTGAACTGCGATTTCTCCACGTACTTGAATATCCATGTTGACCGGAACTTCATTAAGGAGCTCTGTTGCAATCTGTGCCATCTTCTCTACAAGCGGCAAGCTTGGACGAATCTCTTGAGCTATGACGCCGCCCTTAACGTTGACAGCATCGGGTACAAGCTCGCCCGCTAGTGCTTTACGCACTGAAACGGCAACGGCAATACCTGCCCGCTCTTGAGCTTCATCAGTAGATGCACCTAAGTGAGGTGTAGCAACAACTTTATCGAGAGTAAATAATGGTGAATCAGTGCACGGTTCAGTTGAAAATACATCAAGGCCAGCCCCGCCAACGCGCCCCTCAACGATTGCATCGTATAGTGCGGCTTCATCTAAGACTCCACCACGTGCAGCGTTAACAATTCGAACCGATGGCTTTACCTTTTTCAACGCTTCAACGCCGATTAAGTTGGCCGTTTCTTTCGTCTTAGGTAAGTGAATCGTGATGAAATCTGCAGTACGCAAAAGCTCATCTAAATCTACTAAGCGAACTCCAAGTTGTGCCGCACGTGCAGGTTGCAAATATGGATCATAAGCAATGACATCCATACCAAATGCCTGCATGCGCTGGGCGACTAATTGGCCGATCCGACCAAAACCCACGATACCTAGAGTCTTTTCAAATAGTTCGGCGCCAGTGAACTTAGAGCGCGCCCACTTGCCATTTCGAAGAGCGGCATGTGCAGGAGATATAAAGCGTGCCGATGCAAGCAATAATGAGATTGCTAGCTCTGCTGCACTTACGATGTTAGACGTTGGTGCATTAACAACCATGACACCGGCAGCAGTTGCTGCAGGAATATCTACGTTATCTAAGCCAACACCTGCACGCGCAATAACCTTTAAGCCCTTTGCGGCAGCGATCGCTTCGGCATCCATTTTGGTTGCCGAGCGAATCAAGACTGCATCCACTCCTTTGGCAAGAGCAGCTAAGAGCTCGCCGCGATCTGCACCATCACAGTTGACAACCTCAAAATCTGGACCAAGTGCATCTAACGTTGCCGGACTTAACTCTTCTGCAATTAGAACAACTGGTTTAGCCACGCGCCGCGCTGCCTTCTTGGTAATCATCGGCCTTTGACTGCTTCATCCATGAAAACATCTTGCGAAGTTCACGGCCAACGGCCTCAATTGGATGAGTCTCGCCCTTGGCGCGAAGTGCTTTAAATTCAGGGGCGCCAGCTTCTTGATCATCGATAAAGCGCTTAGCGAATGCTCCGCTTTGGATGTCGGCTAGAACGGCCTTCATGTTCTCTTTTACGTGTGGATCGATAACACGTGGACCTGAAACATAATCACCGAACTCGGCAGTATCAGATACTGACCAGCGCTGCTTTGCGATTCCGCCTTCGTACATAAGATCTACGATCAACTTTAATTCGTGAAGGCACTCAAAGTATGCGACCTCTGGCTGGTATCCAGCTTCTGTCAAAGTTTCAAAGCCGTACATAACGAGCTGAGATGCACCTCCGCAAAGAACTGACTGCTCACCAAATAGATCAGTCTCAGTCTCTTCAGTAAATGTTGTCAAAATTCCACCCGCGCGAAGTCCACCGATTGCTCGTGCATAAGAAAGCGTTAGTGGCCATGCTCCGCCAGTTGCATCTTGCTCAACTGCAACGATTACAGGAACTCCACGACCGGCTACAAACTCACGACGCACAATATGGCCTGGGCCCTTGGGTGCAATCATGCACACATCAACAGATGCAGTTGGCTTGATGTAACCAAAACGAATATTAAATCCATGACCAAAAAGCAGCGCATCGCCATCTTTTAGGTTAGGCAAAATTGACTCTGTATAGATATGGCGCTGAACATGGTCAGGTGCCAAGATCATGATGACTGTTGCCTCTTTGACAGCGTCGGCAACGCTGAGAACGCGTAAGCCTTCGGCCTCGGCCTTAGCGCGCGATGGTGAACCATCTTTTAATCCGACGCGAACATCGACACCACTATCGCGCAAGTTAAGTGCGTGTGCGTGTCCTTGTGAGCCGTAACCGATGATCGCGACTTTGCGACCCTGGATGATTGATAGATCGGCATCCTCTTCGTGATACATCGTTGCTGCCACGGTATTTCTCCTTTTAGTTCTGGTAGTCGGGTTGAGTGTCGTGAACAATTGGTACAGCTGAGTTAGGCACGATCTCTTTGATCGCTATTACATTGATTAACTTGTCTAGCTGAGCAATTACTTGCTCTAGAGCATGGCCTTCTAAGTTAACTACGATGTCCATTTTAGAGGTTTCTGGGTTATCGGTCGGACCAACCGATAAGCGCTCAATGTTGTAGGCGCGGCGTGAAAATAGGCCCGCTACGCGAGCTAAAACGCCAGGTGAGTTTTCGACGATTACTTCGAGTGTGTGTTGGGCCATTTTTATAACTCCTGTGAGTCCCAGTCAGGCGCGGTTTCGCGCGCGATCAAAATGTCATCATTTGAAGCACCAGCTGCAACCATCGGCCACACCATGGCATCTCGTGTTACACGGAAATCAACAACAACAGGTTGATCATTGATGCTCATAGCTTTTTCAATCGTCGCATCGACATCTTCTGGGCGATCACAACTTAAACCTACGCAGCCCATTGCCTCGGCCAACATAGGAAAGTTTGGAATCCGCTTTGATTCAAGACTGGTGTTTGAGTAACGACCTTCGTAGAACAGTGTCTGCCACTGACGAACCATGCCTAAGGATTCATTATTGATAATCGCTACCTTGATAGGAATGTTATTGAGTGCGCACGTTGTTAGCTCTTGGTTTGTCATCTGGAAACAGCCATCGCCATCGATTGCCCACACGGTTGTATCAGGTGCGCCAACTTTTGCGCCCATCGCTGCTGGAACTGCATAGCCCATTGTCCCAAGGCCACCAGAGTTCAACCACGTACGTGGGTTTTCATAAGAAACAAACTGCGATGCCCACATCTGATGTTGTCCAACACCAGCTGCAAAAATAGTCTGAGGTCCGGAAATCTTTCCAAGGCGTTCAATTACATACTGCGGAGCAAGAGAGCCATCCTTCGGTACGTCATAACCCAACGGGTATGTCGCTTTTAATGAGTTCATCTGGCGCAACCAAGCAGTTAGATCTGGACGATTTTTTCCTAACGCAACTTTCACTGCCGGAATCAGCGCAGCTATCGTGTGTTTAAGATCGCCCAAAACTGCAACATCGGCAAAGCGGTTCTTGCCGATTTCAGCTGGGTCCACATCGGCGTGAATAACTTTGGCATGAACGGCAAAGGATGAGAGCTTGCCAGTTACGCGGTCATCAAAGCGTGCGCCCAAAGTAATAAGTAAGTCTGATTTTTGCAGCGCAGTCACTGCCGCAACAGTGCCGTGCATTCCTGGCATTCCAAGATTAAGTGGGTGGCTATCAGGAAAAGCTCCGCGTGCCATCAGCGTGGTAACAACTGGTGCACCTAATAACTGTGCAAGCTCCATTAATTCACGCGAAGCATTGGCTTTTATTACACCGCCACCAACATAAAAAACTGGCTTACTGGACTGGGCAATTAAATCTGCTGCATCAGTAATTGACTGGGCATCGGGGGCAAGTTTTGGTTGATAGCCCTTTAAAGAAACCGAGGCTGGGTACTTAAACTCAGTCATCTTTTGCAAAGCATCTTTTGCAATATCGACTAACACTGGTCCAGGTCGGCCCGTACTTGCAATATGGAAAGCCTCGGCAATTGCGCGTGGGATATCTGCAGGATCAGTTATTAAATAATTATGTTTTGCAAAAGGCATCGTTATGCCGCGAATATCGGCCTCTTGAAATGCATCGGTTCCAATTGCAACCGAGGGAACTTGTCCCGTAATGGCTACGACCGGAACTGAATCCATCGCCGCGTCGGCCAGAGGAGTTACAAGATTTGTTGCACCTGGACCAGATGTTGCGATGCATACTCCAACACGACCGGTAACTTGGGCATAGCCCGTTGCAGCATGACCTGCTCCTTGTTCGTGACGCACAAGAATGTGGCGGATAGAGCTAGAAAAAATTGGATCATACGCTGGCAAAATTGCACCACCTGGAATTCCAAACATCACATCGACGCCAGCGGCCTCTAACGATGCGACTAGTGAACTAGCTCCATTCATCTGACTCATTTTCCATCTCCTTCCGTGCTCATTGTGGTGTGATTAAATGAAAAAACCCTCAGATTAACTGAGGGTAGCGCGCGATCGAATTGCTAGATCACGCGCTTTTAAATCACCACCACTACTACTAATGCTGTAGACATGGGCATATTCTCCAACAGCTTTTGGATTGAGTCAAGGTATGAGATGCACATCTCACAATTTGAACACTTAGTCGCAGACTGCGCCTTTAGATGCCGAACCCACCAACAATGAGTATTTATGAAGCACTCCGCGGGTGTATTTATGAGGCAGTGGCTTCCAGCCAATTTTACGGGCCTCTAACTCTTGGGCATCGACAAGTAAATCCATAGTCCGGTTAGCAATATCGATTCGCACAATGTCGCCATTGTTAACAAATGCGATGGGGCCTCCATCAACGGCCTCTGGCGCAACGTGGCCAACACATAATCCTGTTGATCCACCAGAGAAACGTCCATCGGTGAGCAACAAGGTTGATTTACCAAGACCAGCGCCCTTGATTGCACCAGTAATCATCAGCATTTCGCGCATACCAGGTCCACCTTTAGGGCCTTCATAGCGAATGACAACAACATCTCCGGCTTGGATAGTTCCATTTTCAAGTGCATCCATTGCCGCTTGTTCGCGTTCAAAAACTCGCGCAGGGCCTTCAAATAAGTCGATACCGATTCCAGCGGTTTTACATACAGCACCTTCTGGTGCCAATGATCCACCAAGGATTGTAATTCCAATATCAGTTGATAAAGGCTTCGATGCTGCCCGCAAGATCTCACCATCTGGATCTGGTGGATTGA
This sequence comes from uncultured Actinomycetes bacterium, assembly GCA_903921405.1. Lineage (GTDB taxonomy): Bacteria > Actinomycetota > Actinomycetes > Nanopelagicales > Nanopelagicaceae > Planktophila. The sequence continues at coordinate 939 of CAIXPV010000011.1, read as the reverse complement.
TATCGGCCAAATTCTCGGCCATAGTTTTTCCGGTGACGGTCAATACGTCGCCGTGAAGCATCTTGGCATCAAGAAGAGCTTTGAGAATTACTGGAACTCCCCCGATTTTATCCATGTCGCTCATAACAAAACGGCCAAATGGTTTTAAATCGCCAAGTAACGGAACTTTCGATCCGATTCGATGAAAGTCATCCATAGCTAAATCAACGTCAGCTTCATGTGCAATCGCAAGCAAGTGCAGCACTGCATTTGTGGAGCCACCGAGGGCCATCAAAATAGTTATTGCATTTTCAAAGGCCTGCTTAGTTAAGATATCGCGCGTTGTAATTCCCGCGCGAATGAGTTCTACAACTGCTGCGCCAGATTTAACGGCAAATGCATCGCGGCGACGATCCACTGCTGGAGGTGCAGCCGAACCTGGAAGAGATAGGCCAATTGCTTCAGCAATGCTTGCCATGGTATTTGCCGTGTACATACCACCGCATGCACCTTCACCTGGACAGATTGCGCGCTCAATTTGATCAACCCGCTCTTGTGTGATTAATCCACGCGCACATGCACCGACGGCTTCAAATGCATCGATAATCGTGACATCTTTTCCATCTACTTGACCAGGCAATGTAGAGCCGGCATAAACAAAGACGCTAGCAACATCGATTCGGGCAGCTGCCATCATCATTCCTGGAAGTGATTTATCACACCCAGCAAAAGTAACCATTCCATCCAGGCGCTCGGCCTGCATAACTGTTTCGACTGAGTCAGCGATAATCTCGCGTGAAACTAGCGAGAAGTGCATACCTTCATGGCCCATTGAAATTCCATCGGATACTGAGATCGTTCCAAACTGCATGGGAAATCCGCCAGCATCGATGACGCCTTGACGTGATGCTTTTGCTAGACGATCGAGAGATAAGTTACATGGAGTAATTTCATTCCACG
>CAIXPV010000010.1 GCA_903921405.1 uncultured Actinomycetes bacterium | reverse complement strand
TCATTAATTTCGCTGGTGCTGGGTTCGACCCCGTATGAGACATAGGAAGCGATAGTTGTTGCATTTACAATTTCAGGAGATTTCAAAATCACATTGAAGTTCGAGGGTGTGAAATTTTGACTCCTCTCATGACGCAGACGTGTGCGCAACTCCTTCTTCACTGTGTTCTGATTCATCTAGTCCCTCCAGTATTTTGCAGGCTTAAATCCCAAAAAAAGCAGGCCTTACAAGTATGGTGTGATTATGGCAGAGCACACGCGAGTAGATGAATTTCTCACCTCTCTTCTTGCGATCTGCACGCCTCTAGAGTCATTTGATATGCCACTGTTGGATGCACATGGCGCAACGCTGTCCGAGGATATTTTTGCTGGTGAGCGACTTGTCATGCGTAGCGGAAGCCGTATTCGTTCGACTCAGATTGGTCTTGCCGCCTCAATCGGGCTCGATCATTTACCAACGCGGCCTCATCCACGAGTAGTCGTTGTATCGGCTGGCCCGGATTTAGTTGAACCAGGCACAGCGTTGCAAGGCGATGAAGAGTATGAAACAAATTCTTGGCTGCTCACAACTGCCGTTCGCGAAGTTGGTGCTGTGGCATATCGCGTCCACTCGATTCCAGATGATGAAGATGAACTTCTGGGCGTCATCGAAGACCAATTGGTACGTGCAGATTTAATTATTATTAGTGGTGAACGCCAAGATGATTCTTTCGACCTCATTACACGCGCACTATCGCGCATGGGAGAGATCACCACTGTTGATCTAGCTATCGAGATGAGCGGGCGGCATAACTATGGAGTTATTGGACCGGATAAAACCCCAGTTGTAACACTGCCAGGTGATCCAATCGCGGCGTATATCTCCTTTGAACTCTTCGTACGCCCAATGATTCGTACGATGTTAGGGGCGGCAACTATTCATCGCCCATCAATAAAAGCCACACTTGAAAAGGCCATCGAGTCTGCACCTGGACTACGTTCTTATATTCGAGCCTCATTATCTGAAGATGGCAATTCAGTAGTGCCACTTTCTGCTCAAGAAGAGTTTTCAACACTTTCAGATGCAACGGCATTTATTGCAGTCAGCGAACAAGAGGAACACGTGAAGGCGGGCGAACAGGTTACGGTCGTTATTCTCGAACGCAGATACATTTAAGCGCTCATGAGAAATCAATGGCCTGTTGTGCTCAAAGGCGACGACATTTATCTACGACCCCTAAGGTTTCGTGATCGTGGGCAGTGGAATGGGGTTCGCGACGAAAATCGAGCATGGCTATCCCCTTGGGAGGCAACGGTTCCTCCAATCGATAGCCACAATGCGCTGCCGTCTTATTTTGAAATGGTCCGCACCCTTAACTCCGAAGCACGATACGGGCGATCGTTTTCATTTGCACTGTGGCACCAACGCACCCTGATTGGCCAAATATCTCTTGGCGGCGTTATTTATGGGGCGTTGCGAGGCGGCCACATTGGCTATTGGATCGATAAAAACTACGCCAATAAAGGCTATACAACAGTGGCGGTAGAGCTTTTGACGAAATTTGCCTTTGAGGTTTTAGAGCTACATCGCATAGAGATTAATCTGCGCCCCGAAAATAGCGCCTCCCGACGAGTCGCTGAAAAAGCTGGATATATGTACGAGGGTGAGCGGGCCAGGTATTTACATATTGATGGTGATTGGCGAGATCACATTACATTTGTGAAGGAAAATTCCACGCTCAAGTAGTGCCTAAATCCCAGAAAAACCGGACAAACTCCTTTATCTTTATGCATCATGGCATCTGGACTTATCTATATTGCGATCATCGGCATGTGGGCCGCCTATTTTGCACCCCGCTGGATCCACAATCGCAACGAATTTTCTGGAAAGTCAGTTGAGCGATTCAAGGTTGCATTAACCGTTGTCGCGAACTCTTCTCTTCATTCAGATTCAGGAACTAGCGTTTTGCATATCGACTTAGATCGCGAAGCAAAAATTGCTCAGCTTTTGTTGCGCCGAAGAATTATTTTCTTCTTACTTACAGCTTCACTAATTACAACTCTGGTGGGTGGATTTATGAATACGATGCCGTTTATTTATGCTCTTGTTCCTACTACTGGTGTTTTGATTTATATCGCCCATGTACGCCGGCAAAGTGTTGCCGAAAGCATTCAACACCGTCGCATACAACAGTTGCATCGTCGTACATCTGGTGTCTCTGCGACCAATTTAGTTGAAGTTGTAACGCCAAAGAATAATGAAGAGCATTGGATTCCATTAACTGAGCGCGAACTCAAAGGTGTTGTCATTTTGCCTAAGGGCAGTGCGGCAGTGCGAAATACGTGGGAACCAACTGAAGTGCCGGTACCAACGTATGTCAGCGCGCCAAAGGCCATCGTTCCAAAGCGCGTCATCGATTTAACAACACCTGGGGCTTGGAGCGAAGATCAAGAGCGCTTAGAGCGTTTAGCTCTTGCAGCGGTATCACCATCTAGAGATGAAATATTCGATCAACAATTGGCCGATGAAGCTGTTGAAAAACTAAATCAAATCCGTGCAGCTAACCAGTAGTTAAATCCAAGAGCTTAGCCACATACGTTTAAACCACGCGTCATAAGTAATTACGTCGCCCAGAAATAGCGGTAAGAAGTAAATAAAGTTGAGAAATATAACAACAATTACCGTGGCCACAATCGCTTGTGAAACTCCAGATTTTAACTGACTATCAAGGATTAACTTGGCGCAATAAACAATAGCGAGCAGCATAAAAGGCTCGAAGACTATGGCGTAAAAAGTAAAGACGGTTCGCTTCTGAAAGAAAAACCACGGTAGGTAGCCAGCACTTATTCCAATAACAATCAGATTCAAGGCAGCATCGGTTTTCTTAAGAAGCAAAGAGCGAAACCAGAAGCCAAATGCCACCAACACTGCAACGGTACCTATCCACCACAAGAACGGCGTACCAATGGCAAGAACTTCCTGTGCGCACTCTTTGCTACCGCAACCTTGAGGTGAGTCATAAAAAAATGAGGTTGGTCGACCCATGATCATCCATGACCATGGATTAGCTTGGTAAGAATGCTTTTCAGTGAGCCCGGTATGAAAACTCAACATCTCTGCGTGATAGTGCCACCACGATGCCAGTGCATTAGTTGACCACTGACGGTCCCAACCGCGATTGCTAATAAACCATCCGGTCCACGTAGATACATAAACGAAGATAGGAAGTAATCCATACTGAAGAATTTTCTTTGCAGTTGGTTTTACTAATTCTTTACCTGAATATGACGTGAATATTCGATACAGGCAAACTAGAGCAAGAATCGCTAAGAAATATATGGCGCTCCACTTTGTTCCCATAGCAAGGCCAATAGATATAGAAGCCCACCAGTGTCGTTCACGTTGCCACAAATAGACGGCCAGCAGGACGAAGAAAGCTAAGAAAAGGTCAAGCAACGCCGTTCGAGAATGAACTAACGCAAGGCCATCCATAGCCATTAAAGCTGCACCAATTGCAGTAAGTAGCGGTGAATAAAAGAGCACATGTACTAACCGTGCAAAAAGCAGAATCAATAGCGTGCCAACAATTGCAACGGCAAAGCGCCACCCAAACTCATTATTGCCAAAGATTTTGATGCCACTTGCAATGAGCCATTTTCCAACTGGAGGATGAACAATGAATTCAGGCTTATTGCCAGTTACTTCGACGCCAAATTTTAGAAAATCCTTAGCTCCATCGACGTAATAGACCTCGTCAAAGACATAGCCCTTAGGGGTAGATAAGTTAACTAATCGAAGCAATAGGGATAGCGCAGCGATGACGAGAGGGGCCAATGCTGCGATCATGTACATAATCGTATGGGCATCAGGCCCCAAAATTACTGAGATGATGAACCTATGTCTTTGATCCTGGCTGCGACCCCACTCGGTAATCCTGGGGATGCCACAGCACGCCTTAAGAAAGCGATTGAAGAGGCCACGATTATTGCCGCAGAGGATTCGCGCAGATTTCACCGATTGTGTACAGATATCGACGTAGTTTTTACTGCACGAGTTATGTCGTTTTTCGAAGGCAATGAAGAGGACCGCACACGTGAACTACTACAAGAGCTTTCAGCTGGTGCAACAGTATTAGTTGTATCCGATGCAGGAATGCCAACAATTAGCGATCCAGGATTTCGATTGATGCGCGATGCAATTGCAGCTGGTGTCGATGTTCACGTGATTCCAGGGCCAAGCGCAGTAACTATGGCCGTTGCCCTATCTGGCCTTCCAACAGATCGCTTTACATTTGAAGGTTTTCCTCCACGCAGTAGTGGTGCACGTTTAGCAACATTTGAAAAACTTCGCTTTGAAGAGCGCACAATGGTTTTCTTCGAAGCACCACATCGACTCGGTGATTCACTGGGCGATGCAGTGAGTGTTTTTGGTCCAGAACGCCGCGGTGCTATTTGCCGTGAGATGACTAAGCGATATGAAGAAACAATTCGAGGAACTTTGAGCGAACTATCAACCTGGGCCGATACGCACGAAGTCCTGGGTGAAATCACACTCGTCGTTTCTGGTGCCAATAAAGATTCTGCTGCAGTAACTGCCGAGGATATGGTTGCCAGAGTCCGCGAGTTTGAAGGGGCCGGTATGGATCGCAAAGCCGCAATCGCCGGCGTTGCCGCAGAATTTGGAATCGCAAAGCGCCTTGTTTATGCCGCCGTGGTCGATGCGAATAAGATGAGCTCGTGAGCAAATCTTTCTACTTAACGACGCCTATTTACTACGTCAACGATGCGCCTCATATCGGTCATGCCTACACAACTGTTGCTGGAGATGTTCTTACCCGTTGGCACCGCCAAAAAGGTGAGTCAGTCTGGTTCTTAACTGGCACAGATGAGCACGGGCAAAAAGTTATGCGTACCGCGCAGGAAAATAACACTGCGCCACAAGCCTGGGTAGATCGCTTAGTTCAGGATGCGTGGAAACCCAATTGGGCCAGCTTAAATATTGCTAATGATGATTTCATTCGAACAACTGAAGTTCGACATACAGAGCGAGTGCAAAAGTTCTTACAGTCTTTGAAAGACTCTGGACATATATATGCTGGAAAATATGAAGGCCCTTACTGCGTTGGCTGTGAAGAGTTTAAATTGCCCGGAGATTTGATCGAAATCGATGGAAATAAATGCTGTCCGATTCATAGCAAACCGATTGAACTCGTCAATGAAAACAACTGGTTCTTCAAACTTTCAGCTTTTACCGATCAACTTCTTGCCCACTATCGCGCAAACCCCGATGCATGTCAGCCTGAGAGTGCGCGCAATGAAGTTATTTCATTCCTAGAAGGTGGTGTCTCAGATCTCTCCATCTCTCGATCTACCTTTGACTGGGGAATTCCAGTGCCATGGGATACCGATCAAGTTGTCTATGTTTGGTTTGATGCGCTGTTGAACTATGCAACAGCAGTTGGCTTAACCGATGCTCCAGATAGTGAAGGTGGCAAGAAATTTGCTTCTACATGGCCAGCTGATGTGCATCTAGTTGGCAAAGATATTTTGCGTTTTCACGCAGTAATTTGGCCGGCAATGTTGATGGCTGCAGGCATAGATATTCCTAAGAAAGTTTTTGCTCACGGCTGGTTGTTAGTCGGCGGTGAAAAGATGAGTAAGAGCAAGCTCACTGGAATTGCACCAAAGGACATAACCGATCACTTCGGTGTCGATGCATTCCGTTATTACTTCTTACGGGCGATTCCATTTGGAACCGATGGCTCGTTTTCGTGGGAGGACATGTCGGCTAGATATACATCAGAGCTAGCTAATGACTTTGGAAACTTAGCCTCACGATCTGCTGCAATGGTCGAAAAATACTCTGGCGGGCTAGTACCGGCAGTGAGTTCAGATGCAGGACTCGAAGATGCTCTTCGCACCGCTGTTGAAAAAGCCGACTCTGCAATGTGCGCACTAGATTTTCAAGGCGGAATATTGGCCATCATGGATTTTTGTAAGAAAGTTAATGGCTATGTCACTGAGAAAGAGCCATGGATTCTTGCTAAGGATCCAGCTAACCAAGCGGTGCTTGAGGGTATTTTGTACAACACTGCTGAATCACTGCGCGCTTTAGCCGTTTTGCTGTACCCAGTTATGCCAGCAACATGTGAAATCTTGTGGCAGAGCCTTGGAGTGCAATCCTCCTTAGGTGAATTACGTGCCCAAAAGATTAGTGATGTTGCAACGTGGGGCCAACTGCCACAGGGTGCACGTGTTACTAAGACCCCAGTTCTCTTTCCTCGTCTAGAAACGAACGCCTAAGACGAATGGCAGATCGGCATAACCGCGATATCGATCGCCCACGCGCACCGTTACCAGAACCACTTCCGTATCCAACCGTAGATGCCCATGCACACATGGAGATCATCACCGATACGGCGCCAGATTCACAAGAGATTGCCGATGTTATCGCTGACGCTAAATCAGTTAACGTTGATCGAATCGTGCAAGTTGGATATTCAGCCGAACAATCTAAATGGTGTGTAGCTGCAGCAGAGAAATGGAACACGGCCGTATTAGCAGCAGTTGCATTGCACCCAAATGAGGCACCGGTAGTTGCCGATCTTGAAGCCGATTGGGCAGTGATTGCCGAACTTGCACAACATCCACGAGTGCGTGCAATTGGTGAGACAGGTTTAGATTATTTTCGAACGCCTGTGGAGCTTCGACCACGTCAGCAAGAGTCTTTCAAATGGCACATTGAGTTAGCTAAGAAGACCAAAAAAGCCTTAGTGATTCACGATCGTGATTCTCATGATGATGTTTTATCGGTTTTACTAGAAGTGGGAGCTCCCGAAAAGACTATCTTTCACTGCTTTTCAGGCGATGTTGAAATGGCCAAAGTTTGTATCGAACGCGGATACGTATTGTCCTTTGCCGGCACGCTAACTTTTAAGAATGCGCCAGCGCTACGTGAGGCTGTAAAACTTGTACCTATCGATCAGTTATTAGTCGAAACTGATTCACCATTTTTAGCACCCATGCCTCATCGTGGTGCGGGTAATGCCCCTGCACAGATCGCAACAATTGTTCGTGCAATGGCAGCTGAAAGAAATAGCGATGTCGGTGAATTAGCAGTAGCACTGAGCAATAATGCTGAACGCTTATTTGGAAGTTTTGCGCCATGACCTTGCTTGGTGCCAAGCAAATCCGTGAGTTAGCAGCTGCCCTTGACTTAAAACCCTCAAAGTCACTGGGGCAAAACTTTGTTATCGATTCAAATATCTGCACCAAAATCGTTCGCACTGCTCAAGTGGGTAGCGATGATGTGGCACTGGAGATTGGTCCGGGCTTAGGTTCACTGACACTGGCGCTTTTACAGAGTGCGGCATCGGTCATAGCAGTTGAAATTGATGATCGACTTGCACGGCAGTTACCAATAACCGTTAGCGAAAACTTTGATCACCCCGAAAATTTGACCGTTATTCATCACGATGCCTTGAGGCTTGAAAACCTTCCTGCTGCGCCAACCGTCTTAGTAGCAAACCTTCCTTACAATGTTTCAGTTCCAGTCTTATTGCACTTGCTTGAAAAATTTCCAACGCTTCGTACCGGTGTCGTCATGGTGCAGGCCGAAGTTGCAGATCGCCTTGCTGGTCATCCAGGTACAAAAGAGTATGGAATTCCAAGCGTTAAAGCTGCATGGTGGGCCGATGTAAAAGGCGCAGGCTCGGTTTCACGTTCGGTATTTTGGCCAGTACCTAATGTTGATTCCAAATTAGTCTCCTTTACTCGTCGGCCAACACCAGGGGATGAAGTTCTGCGCAAGAAGGTTTTTACGATCATCGATGCCGCCTTTGCCCAACGCCGAAAAATGCTGCGTTCGGCGCTTTCCGCCCTTTATGGCACATCGGCAGCTGCCGAAGCTATTTTAATCAAGGCGGGAATCGATCCAACACTTCGCGGTGAAGCTCTAGAGATTTCAAGTTTTTGCGCCATCGCCTCAATTGCACCTGACATTTATTAACCAACGTAATAGGGTCAATTCATGCCAGTTAAAACCGTAACGGTCCGCGTACCTGCAAAGGTTAATTTGCAGCTCTCGGTTGGCCCGCGCGAAGCCGATGGTTTTCATAATCTAGTGACTGTCTTTCAAGCAATCTCAATCTTTGATGAAGTCACAGTTACTTTGGCTCAACCTAATTCTGGTGTCTCAATTTCGATTAGTGGAGATCACACTCATGGTGTTCCAGCCGATAGTAATAATTTAGCTGTAAAGGCAGCGGCGCTTATTGCACAAGAGTATGACTTGGATTTAGATGTTCATATTGATATTAAGAAATCGATTCCAGTTGCCGGCGGCATGGCTGGCGGAAGTGCCGACGCCGCTGCAACAATTGTTGCAATAGATTATTTATTTTCACTTGGAATGAATCGTGAAGAGATGTCAGAAATCGCTGCACAGTTAGGTAGCGATGTTCCCTTCATGTTAAGTGGCGGTACTGCAATTGGTACTGGGCATGGCGAACAGTTGACGCCGGCACTTTCGCGCGGAACCTATCACTGGGTATTAGCACTTTCGACCGTGGGGCTTACAACCCCTGCTGTCTATGCAGAGTGCGATCGTCTGCGTGCAGAATCTGAAATCGTTGAACCTGCAGCCAATGAAGTTTTATTACAGGCACTTCTAGCATCCGACGCCACAACTGTTGGTGCATCACTTGTGAATGATTTACAGGCAGCTGCATGTTCACTTCGCCCAGCACTTCGATTAGTTTTAGATGTCGGTCAGGAGTATGGAGCCTTGGGTGCACTCGTATCTGGCTCTGGACCAACCGTTGCATTTCTAGTAGCCGATGAAGAGGCGGGCCTGGATCTAGCCGTTGCATTAACGGCCAGTGGCGTGGTTGGCAGTATTGCTCGCGCATATGGGCCAGTGGGTGGGGCAAAAGTACTGACCTAAAGCAGCGGCCTTCAATCAATGGCACGGTGGTCATCAGCACCACCTTTTATGAGGGAGAATACGGGTTCCGCCATTGTGTAGTGGCTAGCACATGGGCCTTTGAAGCCCAGGGTCCAGGATCGATACCTGGTGGCGGAGCAACTAATCTGAGGCCACCGATAGGATTCACTCGTGGCCGTTGAAACCGTGATTATCCTGGCAGCAGGTGAAGGCACGCGAATGAAATCAACTCAGCCGAAAGTTCTCCATAGCGTTGCCGGTCGTTCCTTATTAGGCCACGTTCTGCATGCAGTCTCACATTTATCACCACAAGAGTTGCGCATAGTTGTTGGTGCTGGTCGCCAGAGCGTTGAAGCCCATATCGCCGAGATTGCACCGACAGCAGTAACAGTTTTTCAAGAGCACCGCGGCGGTACAGGCCATGCGGCTCAGTTAGCGTTGGCTGGAAAAACTCCAACAGGCACCGTCTTGGTTCTTGCTGGAGATACACCGATGCTTACAGGGCAATCACTTGCACAGTTTCTAGATACTCACGAATCTGGAAAATTCGTCGCATCGGTATTAACTGCCGAACATCCAGATCCAACTGGCTATGGCCGAATAATTCGCGATGATGCCGATGAACTCTTACGTATCGTTGAAGAAAAAGATGCCACCGAGGATGAGAAAATTATCTTTGAAATTAATTCTGGAGTGTATGCATTCGATGGCGCCGCCCTCGCAGATGCGATTACTCAGATAAAAAATTCAAATGCTCAGGGCGAACTCTATTTAACCGATGTGATCGGAATCCTGAAAGACCAAGGAGCATCGATTGCCGCCATCATTATCGATGACTTCACTGAGATTTTAGGTGTTAATGATCGAGTTCAGTTAGCTGAATCAGCTGCACTTCTGCGCGATCGCATCAATGAAAACTGGATGCGTGAAGGTGTAACAATTATCGATCCAACAACTACATGGATCGATTCAACGGCTGTCTTATCTAATGATGTAACGATTCATCCAGGCAGTGCGATTTTGGGTTCAACACAGATC
>CAIXPV010000009.1 GCA_903921405.1 uncultured Actinomycetes bacterium | reverse complement strand
TTGGCGGCGCAGATCAGCAAAAGCTCCGCTGTCATCTCGATCTATCCAGTAGGCCATCGATGAGCCTAAATCCATCAGTGGATCACCAATTGTTGCTAACTCCCAATCCAGTGCACCAACTAGGCGAGGCGTCGAATCTAGATTAAAAACAATATTGTCTAATCGCCAATCACCATGAATTACACATGATGCAACATCGCGAGGTTGTCTTTGATTTAACCAATTCATCAGAACTTCGCCATCTGGAACGTCAGGGGTCAGCGCATTTCGATAGCGACGTGACCACCCTTCAACTTGGCGACCAACATAACCAGGACCTTTGCTCAACTGTGAGAGAGCTTTTGGGTCAACGTGGTGAAGGGAGACCAAACCATCAATAACTAAATCACCTATCAGCTTTATTTCTGCGGCTCCTAAATCTAAGCCCTTAGGTAAATCTCGTCGAAAGATAACGCCATCTATTTTTTGCATAACATAAAAATCTGAACCAATAATCGACTGGTCTTGACAAAGTGCGATTACTTCAGGGGCGATCGGAAAATCTGGTTTTAAAGCTTTTTGAATAAAGAACTCTCTTTTCATATCGTGAGCTGATGCCGCTTTTGTTCCCACAGGGGGCCGTCTAAGGATTAGTTCACGGTCTTTATAAGTCAGCAGGTAAGTCAGATTAGAAGCTCCCGAATTAAATTGGCGTACCAGTGGTTGATCGGCAGGTGTATCGGAGTTCTTCAATAACCACTGATGCACTGACTTAATGTCGAAAGCATCTTCGTCGCGCACTTCACCAAGTTCAACGGCCATTATTTAGTGATGCGCCGATTCTTAATCTCTAGGCGGGCGATATCGCGCAAGTGAACTTCATCTGGACCATCGGCGATGCGCAAGGTACGTATTCCGGCGTACATAGATGCAAGTGGTGTGTCTTGGCTAAGGCCTGCAGCACCATGCACCTGGATAGCGTGATCAATAATCTCTTGAGCCATGCGGGGGACTACGACTTTTATTGCAGCGATCTCTTTGCGTGCAGCTTTAGTGCCAACGGTATCGATGAGCCAAGCAGTCTTTAAGACAAGAAGACGTGCCTGTTCGATATCAATGCGGGCATTTGCAATCCACTCCTGAATCACGCCTTGATGTGACAAGAGCGTGCCAAAAGTTGTGCGCTCACCGGCTCGTTCAACCATCAGCGACAAAGCTCGTTCTGCCATACCAATGGCACGCATGCAGTGATGTACACGGCCAGGACCTAATCGAGCTTGTGCAATTTCAAAGCCAGAGCCTTGAGTACCGATTAAATGTGAAACCGGCACCTTTACATTTTCAAAGAGAATCTCTGCATGCCCATGTTGGTCTTCATAGCCAAATACTGAAAGATTTCTAATAATCCTTACCCCTGGAGTATTGATTGGTACCAGAACCATTGATTGACGGTGATGACTTTCAGCTTCAGGGTCAGTGACTCCCATGACAATTAGAATTGTGCAGCGTGGATCCATGGCACCAGTTGTCCACCACTTGCGACCATTTATTACGTACTCATCGCCGATTCGAGTAATCGATGTTGAAATATTTCGTGCATCACTTGAGGCAACATCGGGTTCAGTCATTGCAAAACCAGAGCGAATTTCACCCGCTAACAAAGGATGTAGCCACTGGTTTTTCTGCTCATCGCTACCAAATAAGTGGAGTACCTCCATATTGCCAGTATCAGGGGCTGAACAGTTAAGAACTTCAGGTGCAATTTCTGGTGACCACCCAGTGAGTTCGGCTAACACCGCATAATCTGTAACAGTTAAGCCATGCTCTGGTTCAAGTGAATCAGGTAGAAATAGATTCCATAATCCTCGTGCTCGCGCAGCCTCCTTAAGAACTTCAACGACAGCGGGCAGAGAATGTGGTTCACCTGCTGCGATTAAGGCTGCGCGTTGCTGATGATAAATAGATTCAGCAGGCAGAACTTTCTGCTCCATAAATGCGCGAAGCTCGCTTAGATATTTCTCGGCCTTTAAACTATTACTGAACTCCATAGTAGTACCGTACGCATATAGCGCTGAAAAGGGGAGAGCCTTATGAATATTTTGGACACATTCCGACTCGATGGCAAAGTGGCAGTTGTCACAGGTGCATCTTCTGGGCTTGGTGTTGTATTTTCACAGGCCTTAGCCCAGGCAGGCGCCGACGTAGTGTTAGGTGCGCGACGTGTAGATCGTTTACCGGAGACAGGTTTGTTAGTAGAAGCAGAGGGACGAAGCTTTGCATTTCTAGAAACAGATGTAACTAAACCTGAAGACTGCACAGCCCTTATTGCATTAGCGATTGAACGCTTTGGTCGAGTTGATATTTTAGTTAACAATGCCGGCTTGGGCACTGCCGTACCTGCGACATCTGAAACACCTGATCAATTTCGTAGTGTTATAGATGTTAATTTGATGGGTGCATATTGGATGGCGCAAGCCTTTGCACGTGAAGCTAAAAGTGGTGGCGTTATCGTAAATATTGCCAGTATTTTAGGAATGCGCCCGGGAGGGCTTCCACAGGCTGCTTATGCATCAAGTAAAGCCGGTCTCATCGGATTAACGCGAGATTTGGCGGCACAGTGGACGGCGCGCAAAGGCATTCGCGTTAACGCGTTAGCGCCCGGGTTTTTTCCATCAGAGATGACTGATCAATTGCCTAAAGAATCAATTGAACTAGTCCGCCAGCTCACTGCTGCACAAAGATTAGGCAGACCAGAAGAGTTAGCATCTACCCTTATTTGGTTAGCCAGTGATGCATCTTCCTATGTTTCAGGAGTAACAGTGCCAGTTGATGGCGGCTTTGTAATGCCATAGTTTTTATCTAAACGAAATTAACTAGTACCAACGCAGGTTTCGATAGATGTTGTAATTGAATTCATGAAATCCATATCAGGGACAACGCCAATACCTGGCGAATTTGGCACATCTAAATAGCCATCATTCATTTCAAATGGAACAGTAATGTCTTGCTTAAAAAATCGCGATGAAGCCGAAGTGTCTCCCGGCAACGTAAATCCAGGTAGAGCTGCCAAAGCAAGATTAGCTGCACGGCCGATTCCGGTCTCTAGCATTCCACCACACCAAACGGGGATAGATCTCTCCATGCAGTAGTTATGAATCTTGACCGACTCTAGATAGCCACCTACTCGACCGGGCTTGATGTTAATAACTGAGGTTGCTTTTAACTCCAGCGCATCTTCGGCAGAGCGCAGTGATGTTATGGACTCATCCAAACACACTGGCGTTGACATTAACGTTGCTAACTGGGCATGGCCAAGGATGTCGTGTTCATCCAAAGGTTGTTCGATCAGCAGTAAATCGAAATCATCTAACTGTTGCAAGTGATGACCATCGCCTCTGGAATAAGCCTGATTCGCATCGACTTGAAGTGGCATATGCGGGAAGAGTTCTCGTATTGTTCTGACCGG
>CAIXPV010000008.1 GCA_903921405.1 uncultured Actinomycetes bacterium | reverse complement strand
GTCAACGGGTAGGTTGCTTGAATCTGTAAGTAATTACAGATCTAGATGGATGGTGATCCCTCGCAAGAGGACAGGATCCGGCTTATAGGGCGACTCTTCTTTATTTTTATAGTTAGTGAAGTCAATTCACGCTTACTTTGCCCAAAAATGTTTGTACAAGTTGCTGCATAACCTGTCGCAGATTTAGTTGTTTTTATGGGGAATCGATGGGCAAATATGGGCAGTTCTATGGGCAGTTTCTGACTACAAACAACTGAATATTTTAAATTCTATTTCAGTCAATGCCTCCGGTTTATTGGACAGCGCTTCCCTTATGCGGCGCTGGCGAGGAAAGAAATTCACAGGAACTTCCTCGGAGTTTCTAACCTAAGATTCATGGCCTGAGCCAGTTTTATCTTCTAAAGTCTAGAAATGGAAAACAACGCTTCATATTTAATGAAGTCATGGGTCAAGGCCCCAATTACACGCCGATCTCTTCTTTTGATGGCATTTACAACTGCCGTTGCGGGTACTTCGATCGGAAAAGCAATCGGAGTTACGGCTCCAGTTATTACTCAAGTTTTGGGTCGACCAACAAGCACCTCAATCGCAGTAAGTGTTTTATCTTCGCAACCAGTCACAATATTTGTCGAGTATGGAACTTCAAAGACACGTTACTCAAGTAAGACTTCTCAATTGCAAACAGCCCCAACTGCTCCAGCAGTCTTTGATATCAAAGGATTGCGTGCTGGAACTAAGGTGTACTACAGAGTGAATTTCAAGGGCGCATCAGATGCCAACTTTATGAATGGAAAGCAGTACTCATTCACTACGGCTCGCAAGGCTGGATCAACTTTCAGTTTTTCAGTTCATGGAGATACTCACCCAGAGCGTGCCGGCAAGATGTTCAATGCTGAGTTGTATGGGGTAACACTTGCAAACATTGCTTCCCAGCAGCCCGACTTTCACATCATGGTGGGTGATGATTTCAGTATTGATCCGCTTATTAGCAAAGGCCAGGCGAGCCAAGAGAATGTTGAAAAAATCTACAGCACTCATAGAAACTGGCTCACGATTGCAACTAGCTCTGTTCCACTATTTCTCGTTAATGGAAACCACGAGCAAGCAGCGGCATATCTACTTGATGGGACAACTACGAATCCAGCGATCTTGGCTGGTAATGCTCGATTGAAATATTTCCCTCTTCCGGAACCTGATAATTTTTACAATGGAGACGCAACACCGATCCCTGGAGTAGGCCTTCCACGTGATTACTACTCGTGGACTTGGGGTGATGCGCTATTTATTACGTTAGATCCTTATTGGCATTCAAAAAACCCTGTCGACAACGTTGCAGGTGCAGTTGTGCCGGAGGATCAAAGTGCAACAGCTGCCTCACCCAAACCTAAAAAAGGCCCAGCAACTGCGGCAACACCAGGACCGGTCGGTGGAAATTCTAAAACTGCAAATCTTTGGAATATTGGAATTGGCGATCAGCAGTATGCATGGCTGAAACAGACTCTCGAAACTAGCAAAGCCAGATACAAATTCATATTTGCACACCACGTGATGGGTACTGGACGCGGAGCTATTGAAGTTTCTACCAACTATGAATGGGGAGGCAATGACCCGAAGGGTCAGTCAACATTTGCTAAGGAGCGCCCCAACTGGGAGTTACCGATTCATGACTTGATGGTGAAAAACAAAGTTTCGATATTCTTCCAAGGGCATGATCATATTTTTTGCACCCAAGAACGCGATGGTTTGATCTATCAATCGATGCCTAACCCAGCAGATGACACGTTCTCTATGTTTAATGAAGATGCCTATAAGAGCGGCACAAAGGCGCCGAATTCAGGCCATGTTCGAGTAACAGTTGCGCCATCGCAAGCAAAGGTTGAGTACTTCTTGGCGGCAAGAAGTAAGGATTCAAGTAGGAAGAATTTAAGTGTGGCACACAGCTACTTTGTTAAGCCAAAGGCATAGAAATGAACCATGAACATGAAGTCAGGCAATTAACGGAAGTAGACCGACGCAAGTTTCTACAACTTTCAGGATTAGCGACCGGACTTGTATTTGCTAATTCAATTCTTTCGATTGAATCGGCAGCTGCTCTTCCCGCTGCAAAACTTCCTGGATTTACCGCATTTGCTAAATCTGTAAAAGTATTTAAAGGCGAAAAGTATTATCTGGTTGAAAGCAATGGAATACCTGCCCATCAAATGATGGTAGGCACCAAGAGTTGGCAACAACAAGTTCCAACCATCCAGAACTATGCGGGAACTAATGCTTGGTCTATCCCCATCAAGCCTGTAATCGCCACCAACCCTATGTCAGCAAAAGATCATTTCCTGCGTGGAGCAATTGCTTTAGCAGTTAATGGAGTTCCGATCTTTAACGCACTTAATAACCGAGGCGATGATGCACTTGTTGCTGGTGAGCTAGATGATTGGGGAGGTCACTGCGGCAGAGCCGATGATTATCACTATCACATCGCGCCAACTCACCTTCAAACGATTGTTGGAAAAAAAGTTCCAATCGCATACGCACTCGATGGATTTCCTATCTATGGCGAAACCGAGGTAGATGGCAAGAAAGTAACTGGGCTAGATGCATTTAATGGCCACTTTGATGTAAAAAAGAATTATCACTATCACGCAACCAAGAGCTACCCATATATCAATGGTGGGTTTAGAGGGGTAGTAACAGAGATTGAGGGACAGGCTTATCCACAATCAATAACAAAGGCATTTAGACCGGCTGGCGAACCACTTCGAGGTGCTGTCATTACAGGATTGGAACGCGTTGGCGATTCATCATTTGATTTGAAGTACGCGCTCAACGGAAGTGATTTCCACGTTAAATACACGGCCTCACTCAAAGAGGTGAATATGCAGTTCATTGATTCGTCCGGATCAATAAGGACAGAGGTTTATCAACGCAAATGAGTAATCCATTCAACTTCATGAACCGTCGTGGCTTTCTCAAGGCTTCTGTCCTTGGGATCCTTGCTAGCAGTCCCATTGGGAGGGCGATGGCTGCAGTTCCAGTAACTGTCAAAATTGTTGGGACACCAACATCTAACTCGTTCACCAGTGCAATTTCAGCGACGTCGGCAATCAGGGCTTACATCGAGTACGGCTACAGCAAGAGCTCAATTGCTGGAAAGACTCCCATTATTAGCATCCCTAAAGGATCCACAAGAAATATCACTGTTACAAATCTGAAGTCAGCCGCGCTGGTTTACTACAAAGTGAAATACGCGACAGGTACGAGTCAAATTTTTGCATCACTCACTCAAAAGAGCGTCAAGACTGCAAACCTTGAAGAGCTTTCTTCAACCATATTTGCGATTCAAGCTGATCCCCACATGGATGAAAATTCAAGTGCAGAAGTTTATGAGGGAACACTGAAACAGATTGTTGCCGCTTCTCCTGCATTCTTAATGGATCTTGGCGATATCTTTATGGTCGATAAATTGCCAAGTAAGACAGAGGCAAATATTCGAGGTCGATTTGAATTAATGAAGGGGTATTACCAAAAACTAGGAAATGTTCCATTAAAGATTTGTTTGGGAAATCATGATGGTGAACTTGGATACAGCAACTTTAATACCAAGAATTATCGGAAAGAGTACTTCCCAGAGCAAACAGGAGAGCTTGCCTATTACTCATTTACTGGTCCAGACCAATTACACGTAGTACTGGATCCATTTACCTACACAATGAAGAATCCAACTCCGGCCGGCTGGGAATGGACCTTAGGAAAGACTCAATATGACTGGCTAGTCGAAACGCTGAAGAATTCTAAGGAAAAGCATAAATTTATTTATATTCACCATTTATTAGTCGGTGATCCAACCTCTCGAGGGGGAGTGGAAATCGCTATGAAGAATGAGTGGGGTGGCAAGAACAATGATGGAACTTATGGCTTTGAAACAAATCGACCAGGCTGGAGCAAGCCTATTCATCAGCTGTTGTTAGATCACAAAGTTGGCTTCGTCTTCAAAGGACATGATCATCTTTACGTTAAACAGGAACTTGATGGGATTATTTATCAAACAGTCCCACAACCAAGTCATCCTGGCAATAAAATCAATGTGAACCAGTACGGCTATACATCAGGAAAAGGTGTTGGTGGATCTGGATTTCTAAAAGTGTCCACAAGCGGAAATCAGGCAAAAGTTGATTTTATCTTGTACGACGGGCAAGTTGGAGATACTTATGTCAGGACCGCTGATTGATGAGAAGGTTTGTTTCTCTAGTTATTTCGATACTGGTATTAGCTATACCAACTCCATCACACGCAGTTGTAAGTAAGAGCATCGCCTTTCAAGCTGAAGTATGGGCTGATAATTGGTTTGCGCTCTATGTAAATGGCAAGAAAGTGGGCGAAGATTCAGTTCCAATAACTACTGAAAAATCCTTTAATAGCGAGAAAATCAAATTCTCTGCCACATACCCGCTAACTATTGCGGTAATGGCTAAAGATTTCACTGAAAATGCTTCAGGACTTGAGTACATCGGAAAGCCCAACCAGCAGATTGGTGATGCAGGAATAATCCTCCAGATTAGAGAGGTCGCCTCTGATCGAGTTATCGCCCAAACAGGACATGACTGGAAAGTTCTTACGATCAACAAAGCCCCGCTCAACCCTGAATGTGTGAAATCAAGTAACCCAATCAACGACTGTAAGTCATCAAATACGAAGGTGCCCTCTACATGGGCTTCGCCTAGTTATAAGGACTCCTCATGGAAGTTTGCAACGGAGTTCTCTAAAGAGATAGTAGGAGTAAAAGATGGATACTTTGATTTCACTTGGTCCCCCTCTGCCACGCTGATTTGGTCCTCAGATCTGAAGCTGGACAACATCATCCTTCTTCGCAAAGTTATCAAGGCTGCACCCGCGGTCTCTGCCTCAAAGTCACTGGTTTTAAGTAGTCCCGATTTCAAGGATGGTGGGACTCTTCCAAAAGATTTCACCTGTGATGGGAAAGGAATTTCACCATCTTTCAGTTGGTCCAATGTTCCCACCAACACTCAATCTCTTGTGTTGATCATGGACACTGTTCCTGGTCCATTGCGTCCCGGTGAAGTGGATGTTGGAAAACATGTCTACCTGACAGTATTTAACATCCCTAAGACAGTCGCATCCATACCTGCGGGTGCTACAAACGTTGGGACACTAGGGCAAAATTTCCAAGGTAAAGCTCTGGGATATACACCTCCATGCTCACAAGGACCAGGATCTAAGAAGTATTCGATATATCTGTATGCATTGAACTCAAAATTGACGATTTCTCCGCAAGAGGCAACGGAGATTAATCTGGTGAATGCAATGTCAGGAAAGGTGATTTCCTCAGCACAACTAGATGTTTATTATTCTCGAGGGTAGCCCATACATAGCTAAAAAGTCCTGTGAATAGTTTGGTCTATTTTTGGTTAGGAAAAACTATTTTTTAGACAAGTCCTTATGCCGAAGAGTGTCATTTTCGGCAAATAGGGCGACTTTTCTCCTGGTCTTGATACAACTTCATATGGGGAATTTCATGGGCAAAAGCCGATTTCGAGACTGAAGTGAATTCTTCCGGCTTATAGGGCGACTCTTCCTTTATACTGACACCATGAAGTATGTAATCTCTGTGATTGATAACCTTGACAATCCTGGCACTGCTGCCGAGATGGTTGAGATAGACAAGTTCAATGACTCGTTGCGCGCAAATGGTCACTGGATCTTTGCGTGGGGTTTGCAACCACCCAATTCTGCAACAGTGATTGATAACCGTAATGATGCAAACATCAGCACAGGCAAGCCTCTATTTGATGCGAAAGAGAACTTCAGCGGATTGTGGTTGATTGAGGTTGAGAGCCCTGAAATAGCTGAAAGGTTGGCGTATGCAGCTTCAAAGGCATGCAATAGAAAAGTGGAACTTCGCCCAATGCATTAAGCGTGGATCGAATGCATCTGGCTTATAGGGCGACTCTTCTTTAGATTTAGTTACGGCGAGTAACCAACTACTTATGCAATAATTTATCCAACAACGGATTGGTAGTAATTGGGACTTGGTTAATAACCAGGTCCCTTTTGCTTACCCGCAGGAGAGTTTGCTTTGTGCCATAATTGAACTGCACTTCGGGTTTGGTAGTAATTGGGACTTGGTTAATAACCAGGTCCCTTTTGCTTTTCCTCCAAGTTTCCTTATCCACAGTTTTTGGTTCTGTTTTCAATTGTCGATGAGTTAGACCGTAACTTCGCTCCCGTGTTGGGGGCGTGTTGTAATTGGCAGCCTAACTGATTACCAATCCGTTGGAGCGGGTTCAAATCCCGTCGCCTCCACCACAGTCTTAACTGTTTCAGCTCGATCTATTGGTAATGGTCAAAAGAGCTCCACCAGATATGCATGGGAAGGCCTCGAGAGATCGAGGCCTTTTCCAATTCTTCCGGTTAATAAGGCGCTTCCTAAACTTTATAGCCCTACTGTTAAAATTTGGCATGGACTTATTGCAATCAATCGAGATGTACGAAAATGCAACGGAACAATTTATCTCTGCAGCCCAGGGTTTAACTGACAGTGAACTGGATAAACCACAAACTGATTCTTGGACTGCCAGACAAGTAGTTCACCATGTTGCAGATAGTGAAGCCCAGTCTTATGCCAGGTTGCGCCGGCTAATTGCTGAACCGGGGACTGTAATCCAGGGTTATGACGAAGCGGT
>CAIXPV010000007.1 GCA_903921405.1 uncultured Actinomycetes bacterium | reverse complement strand
AGAGCACCACATTGACATTGTGGGGGTCACTGGTTCGATCCCAGTACGGTCCACTTCATAGCAGTTCACGAATGGTAACTAATGCTTCCAGATATTCAACTGAGTAATGATGTAACAACCCTCATCGCTTTATTCGCCATAGTGAGCCCAATAACTTCTATTCCAGTTTTTCTATCACTAACTGCCTCAGCTACGCAGGCCAAGCGCCGTGTCATCGCCCTACAAACTGCACTCGTTTCAGGATTAACTCTCTTTGTTGCTTACTTCATTGGTGACCTTATTCTCAAACTTCTTAACATCGACATGGCAGCTTTTCGTATCGCTGGCGCAATGGTTATTGGAGCTATCGCTTGGAGCATGGTTATGGGACAAGCAATCAGTGTGCTTCAAGCAAAACCCGGAAGTGCCATGGTTGTTCCATTAGCAATTCCGATGATGGCAGGTCCCGGAGCAATTGCCACAGTCATTGCAATTGGCAATAGCGATTCTGGAATAGTTCGAGTTGCCGATGTGGTGATAATAATTGTTTTATCTTTATTGACCTGTATCTTGCTACTTGCCGCCGAACCAATCGAAAAACTTCTTGGAGATCAGGGTTTAATGGTTGTCACTCGAATTTTTGGACTCCTCTTGCTTGCTATCGCCGTATCAACTGTCATGTCGTCGATCAAAGGTTATTTCCCCGGATCTTAATTTCCAATCTTTTTGAAATCCTCCGAGCTCATTTCGTAAATCTCTTCCGGTCCATCAACTTCATCTATTTGTTGACCGATATGCCCGAAGCCGAACTTTCTTATTAATGCAATTGATGCTGCATTATCTGTAGAGACTGTGTAGCGCAAAGTTCTCACTTCAGGGTATGTGCACGCCCAACTCCACATACCTGCCAGAGCCTCAAAACCATATCCTTGGTTCTGGAAATTCTGACTAATGCCTAATCCAATCTCTACCATTCCATCTGCATTAGGAGCCCCATGAAAACTGGTACTTCCAATAATCTCCCTGCTCTCTATGGCAACAATCCAACGAACAAACCACTTATTGATAAGTGGATCCACAAGCACCTGTGGGACGCGCCAAGCAAGCGGCCCAGATTCATCCATTAATTGACGATGTGGATTGGTGAAGCTCTTGCCCTCGTATATCCATAGCTCTTCAGGTCTTTCAAAAAGGGATATCAGTTCATCTGCGGCAATATGGTGCAGTTCCAACCGCGACGTTGTTATTACTGATTCACGTTTATTCGGGAGAATTTATCTCACCGGCAATATCTGAGTATGCCCATATGTCGATCTCATCCAAATCCAGGATTCGTAATCCATGAACTTTCAATGTGTCAGATATCTGGGCGCGATGTTCAGTAGCGTGATGAATGGATTGTGAAATAATTGTGGAACGAGAACGTTCGATACTCTTCCCATCACGTACATACGTGTTTATCTGATCCAACTTATGCGACTCGACTCGCAAAATTTCATCGGCAGTTGCGCAATACTCTTGCAGTTTATCTAGGGCAATTGTCATGGATTGATTCAGGCCAGTAGAAACCGTCAAACCGCTTACCCGACTGGCATATCCCCCAGCGGCTAGAACTATGTGGTTGGCTA
Organism: uncultured Actinomycetes bacterium; assembly: GCA_903921405.1. Classification (GTDB taxonomy): domain Bacteria; phylum Actinomycetota; class Actinomycetes; order Nanopelagicales; family Nanopelagicaceae; genus Planktophila. The sequence goes on along the minus strand of CAIXPV010000007.1, from coordinate 7,221 downwards.
GCTCCTGGATTGACCAATCCTCTTCAGTTAAACGAAGTTTCCAATCTAAATCTGTTAGTTCACCTAGCTTAGCTAAAACAAATTGATTGGCCCAGGCCATATGTTGTAACAACTTCTCTTGATTAAGCACGATTAACCCCCAGTTCCGGCTTCTCTATGAGAAACATCATCGCCCAGTATGCGCTGAAGGCTACAAAAACTCCACCATAAATATCAACGAGAAAATGTTGATGCAAGAAGACTGTCGCAGGAAGAATAAGCATGAACCAAGCCATCATGATCCAAGATGTACGTGGGGCTAGTGTGCGAATTCGCCACAGCGCAATAATCGAGACCACCGACCAGGTCACATGATTTGATGGAAAGCCATTAAGAGGTTGGTCATTGCCGTAAATCACATGAACCAAGATCCAATCAAATGGTGAGTTGCCTGTGACCTCGGTGCGAGGAACCTGAGTTTGAAAGAAAGCATATGCAACGTCTAAACACAGTTGCCCAACAATGATTGCCGTACCGTTCACTAAGAATGCTTTATATCCGGCAATCTTTAGCGACATGAGTGGAACAACCACAGCTGCCAGAAGATGAAAGCTCACATATGGAATAACAAAGATTGAAACGATTGGAATCTTAGAATCAAGCCAACCACGCATAATAAGTGGCTCGTATGAGTATGTCGCCTTATTGAAGATTTCATAAGAAATAAATGCTAGAACGATTCCGATAAACACTGCGGCAACAACAAACTTCTGCGCTCTCTCTAATGGTTTATTCATATCAAAATATTAGCCGCATGAGTGTCATCTCTCGCTGTACTGGTCAGTCGGATTTTCCCCCCATTTACTATCCATGCATGACTTTTGCGCGCCCTTTTCCGACGGTGATCCAAGGAGGCATGGGCATCGCAGTTTCATCGTGGAAAATGGCTCAGGCCGTTTCACGAGCTGGCGCCCTAGGCGTTGTATCAGGTACTGCTATCGATGCAGTCATAGCGCGCCGACTACAAGATGGAGATAGTGATGGCTCCGTTCGACGCGCAATCTCTCACTTTCCTGATGCAGACGTAGCCGCCGAGGCGTTGCGATTTTATTTTATTGATGGCGGCAAGAGTGCTCATGCTCCTTACTTATTAGCACCCAAACTTACTTTAAAGCCAGGCGTATTTGCCTCGCAGTTCTTGGTCCTAGCTAACTTTGTCGAAGTGTGGCTCGCTAAAGAAGGCCACGATGGTCAGGTAGGAATCAATTTTCTAGAAAAGATTCAAATGGCTACACCTGCATCTATTTACGGTGCCTTGCTTGCCGATGTGGATTACATACTTATCGGTGCAGGAATTCCTAGTGAAATTCCTCGAATCATCCGTGAGTTAGTGGACCACAAAAAGGCAAGAATCTCTATCACCGTTGAACATGCAACCGAGAAGTACTTCCTTGACTTTGATCCATCCATTATCAAAGGGGTGAAGAACTCCCCTTTGAACAAACCCATCTTCTTAGCGATCATCTCATCGCATGCTCTAGCGGCATATTTGAATCGAGATGAAGAAGTTCGCCCAGATGGTTTTGTAGTCGAAGGAACATCTGCCGGTGGCCACAATGCGCCTCCACGAGGCAACACTCCTGTTGGCGCTGATGGTCAATCGCAATTCTCAACCAAAGATGAAGCAGACATTGAAAAGGTAAAAGCCACCGGATTACCATTTTGGTTAGCTGGTGGATTTGCGACGCCAAAAAAAGTACAACAGGCTCAGGAACTTGGAGCAGTTGGAGTTCAAGCAGGTTCAATTTTTGCCCTCAGTACGGACTCTGGATTAACCGAAGAGTTGCGGATGCAAACCCTTGCTCGTATTGCAGATCACGCTCTGCGCGTAATCACCGATCCCTTAGGATCTCCGACAACTTTTCCATTTAAATACGCCGAGATAGCCGGCACGATTTCAGATGCGACTGTTTTTGAATCTCGTATCAAACTCTGCGACCTTGGGTTCTTGCGCACTGTTGTGGAGCGCGATAATCACAAGATCGCTTATCGCTGTTCCGGCGAGCCAGATAAGACATTTACATTCAAAGGTGGAGACCAAGATGACACGCAAGGAAAAAAGTGTTTGTGCAATGCGCTTATGGCAAATATCGGAATGCCACAGGTTCGAGTGAGCGGTTACGAAGAGCCTGCGCTACTCACCCTTGGATCGGATTTAGAGGGCGAAGAAGAGTTACTTATTCAATATCCAGCGGGTTGGAGCGCCAGCGAAGCCGTTGCATATTTGCTAGGAAGTTAGAGCTCTTCCTGATCCAGTGGAGTTGGATTTTCATAATTACCAAGTCGTCGTCCTAAAACTCCGTTGACGCCGCCGGAGGCCCCTTGCCCAAAACGTTGCCGGCGAAATGAGTTATTCAGCGGGTCTAATCTTTCTTCGCGATCTCCAGCAAGGAGTTTTTTGATCCAACGTAGTGGCCCAGATTTAGTCATTGACGCACCTTATTACTGCGAGTGTGATTGTATGAAAGTTAGTGAGTTCTGAAAGATTAACTCTTGATCATAATCCAGTGTCGCAACATGGTATGAGTTCACAAGTTCGATTCGTGACTTATCACTGCTTCCAAGTCCGGCCATAATTATCTCAGTGTTCGACACTGGCAACGTATGGTCGTCTACGCTATGGAAAAGTTGAACTGGAATTGTAATTTTTCCTAAGTTCTTACGCGTAATTCGCAGCATCATCAATAACTGATGAATACCTCTAGTTGGCAGTGCGTCGTACCCATGCTCTGTTATGCCAGGACGCTTAATGTCATTTCCAACACTGGTGCGAAGTTTTTGAAAACGTGAGAGTAAATAGCCGACTGGGGCTGAAATGAAAGGTACGTGAATCATTGGATTAACCAAAATGATTCCGCTCAAACGAGCATTGTTATTTTCAGCAATATATAAAGTTGTTCCACCGCCCATAGATAATCCGCACATAAACACCTGGTCGCAGACTTTAAGAAGCTCTTCTAATTCACTCTGAACTTTGGTGGGCCACTCTTGCCACTTAACATTGTTGAGATCTTCAGGTTTAGTTCCATGCCCCGGTAAGAGTGGAACTCGGACCGTGTAACCCTTTGATAAGAAGAATTCGCCCCATGGGCGCATCGAAGGAGGAGCACCCGTGAAGCCATGAACCAATAAAACTCCGATGCGTGAATTTTTTCCGCTTCCAGATGCCGACCAGTCCTGCATCCAACCTGGGGGTGCTGTATCAACTGCCATAGTAAAAGATTACGACAAAGTCTGAGAAAGTTCAGCCCACCGCGCTAGTAAAGAAGTTGCCGCACCCGAGTCAATCGCATGGGTTGCTTTTGCCACCCCGATTGCGATTCGTTCATGCAGTCCAAGATCAAAATCTCCTTCAAAGGCTGCAATGGCTGCAGCTGCATTAAGAACCACGGCATCTCTCGGCGCACCTTTTTGCCCGGCAAAAATCGCGGTGGTGATTCGGGCATTTTCCGTTGCATCTCCCCCAACCAGATCAGAGATCGGAGCTCTTGGAATTGAAAAATCTAGCGGGTCTAATAAGTCACTGGAAATCTCTCCATTTCCAATAGTTAAAACAGATGTTGTTGTTGCCAACGTAATTTCATCTAAGCCATCATCTCCTCTAAAAACAAAGCCATCCACGCCTCTATCACCCAATACTTGAGCCATAACCAGATGCATCCGATCGTTTGCAACTCCAATGGCCGCAGCTTGAGGACGTGCAGGATTTGCAAGTGGACCCAAAATATTAAATACCGTTGGCACGCCTAACTCTTTACGTGCTGGGCCAGCAAAACGCATGGCTGGATGAAAGACCGGGGCAAAGCAAAAACCGATACCCAACTCGGCAAATGTTTTTTCAACACCTTTGCCATCTAAGGTTATGCAAACCCCCAAAGCTTCAAGTAAATCCGCAGAACCCGATTTCGATGAAGCTGCACGGTTGCCATGCTTGATGACTTTGGCCCCTGCAGCTGCTGCGATAATTGCAGAGGTAGTTGAGATATTGATTGTGTGCGCACCATCGCCTCCCGTGCCTACGGTATCGACGGCACGTTCCTTGATAGTTATTGGGGCACAGTGTTCATACATCTGCGAAATCAATGCCCCGACTTCGTCGGAGGTCTCGCCTTTTTCTTTCAGGGCAAGAAGAAACTCTTTAATTCGCTCAGTCTCGGCACGGCCTTCCAGAATTTCGCGCATGCACCACTGAACATCATGTGGCAGAAGATCTAAGCCGCTTTCTAATGTTGATAAGTGAAGCTTCCATAACTGGTCTGACATACAAGCAAGTTAAGCAGATGCCAGATGCGACCTGCGTAGCAATTGCGCTGCGCTCTGTGCCAGCGTAAATGGATCAATTGGGTGAATTACCGAAGCCTCAGCCATTGACCAAGCGGCTAACCAGGAATCCTGCACGCGACCTGTGATGAGCAGAACTGGTGGGCAGTTGAAAACCTCATCTTTTAGCTGTCGAGCGATTCCCATTCCGCCTTCAGGGGTTGCTTCCCCATCGAGAATAAATAGATCAACGTCGGTATGTGAATCAACGTAGGCGCGCAGAGCCGCTCCTGTGGCAAACTCATGAATAACGTGTTCGGCTACATCGGATGCTGTCTTTCGTCCAAGGGCGGCGACGATTGATGCTCGGACCGATGAATCATCGGAGTAGACCAGGATCTGCTTTTTTTCAATGTTCTGGCTCATGGCGCTAATTCTAAAGGTCTAAGGGCTAAAGACCCAAGCCGTTCGATAGGTGTTTTTGTAGTGACCTGTCTCATGCTCAATACAGCTCCATAAGTGCGACCGATCAACGTTGCTGCAGGACATAGCGCCTGTTTTAGGGAATAATCACGGCCATGTCTAGCGCAGCCGTAACGGCCCACCACAAAATCACACGCCCCAACGCAGTAGCCGTTGGCACAATCGTGTGGCTCTCCAGCGAGCTCATGTTCTTCGCTGCCCTGTTTGCCATCTATTTCACTACCCGTGGCGTGCAAGGTCCAGCTATCTGGTTGGAGTCAAATCATCTTTTGAATATTCCCTTTGCTGCACTAAACACAACTGTTCTTGTTCTGTCTTCAGTGACATGTCAGTTTGGTGTTTTTGCAGCTGAGCGTTTTCAGAATCGTAAAACAGGCAAGATTTACCAAATTAATTTATGGGGAATGCGCGAGTGGTTCTCTCTTACCTTTCTGATGGGTGCATTTTTCGTAGGCGGGCAGATTTATGAATACGCCTCACTTGTGCATGAAGGTCTTACGCTTTCATCAACTGCTTATGGCTCAGTCTTCTTTATCGCAACAGGTTTTCACGGCCTTCACGTAACTGGCGGACTGATTGCATTTCTTATTGTGATTGTGCGCGTTGCTAAAGCCCGCCGGTTCACTCATGGTCAAGCAACTACCGCAATCGTTGTTTCGTATTATTGGCACTTCGTCGATGTTGTGTGGATCGCGCTCTTTTCTGCGATCTACCTAATTAAGTAAAGGGGCAATCCACACCGTGAAGCGTCTTTCCAGATATCGCCGCCATAAGGCCGCTGGCCCATTCCTTTTAGTTGTAGCACTTCTTGCCATAGGAACTACGTTTAATGTTGCAAGTGCAACAGTAAAGAGCTCGCCCACAATTATGGCGCGCACCGCAGCAATCGATGAAGGCAAGCAGATCTTTCTTAAGGGCTGCTCTTCATGCCATGGTCTCAATGCCGAAGGCGGCGCAATTGCGCCATCTCTTTTAGGTGTTGGAGCGGCTTCGGTTGATTTCCAAGTCGGGACTGGACGTATGCCTATGGCCGACATGAGCACTCAAGCAATGCGTAAGAAGCCGGTTTATAACGCCGAGCAGACTGCAGCCCTTGTCGCCTATGTTTCTTCACTTGCTCAAGGTCCAGCGATTCCAACCGATGCAGTATTAAATTACGAGCGAGATGGAAACACTGCCGAAGGCGGCGAACTATTTAGAAATAACTGCGCAATGTGTCATAACTTTGCTGGCCAAGGTGGTGCTTTGACTCAAGGAAAATACGCGCCAACTTTAATGGGCGTAGAACCAAAATATATTTACGAGGCGCTAATAACTGGTCCACAATCAATGCCAGTTTTTAGTGATAAAACAATTACCCCTGCTGAAAAACTCTCATTGATTAAATGGATTAAATCTGCAGAGGCTGAACCTAATCTGGGCGGGGCAACTATGGGTCGTATCGGACCCGTTACCGAAGGTCTTCTCGCCTGGGTTCTTGGTCTTGGACTGCTCATTGGTATTGCCGTCTGGTTAACAACGAAAGCGAGATGAGTAACGTGTCTAAGGAAATAGAACCGATGCAAGATCCAGGTGTAGCACCTCACGTCTTGCGAAATGCAGATACTGATCCAAAGGCTGAAAAGCGTGCAGAGCAACAAGTTGCAATTCTTTTTACCCTATCTGGAGTTTCATCACTGCTCCTTATTTACTCGTATGTTTTTGTTACAAACGACGTATTTATTTTTATTCCAGTCATGGGCAATCAAAATGCGCAGCAGCTTGGCCTTGGCCTTGGAATGGCATTTTCGCTTCTTTTTCTTGGAATGGGAGCGATTCTTTGGGCTAAGAAACTTATGCCTGAGACTGAAGTTATTAATCACCGACATGAGTTTCGATCCTCCGATGAGGATCGCGCTGAGTTAATTAAGACGGTTAAAGATGGCGCTGCGGGAGTAAAACTTGGCCGACGCACACTTATTAAGAGATCCCTTGGTTTCTCACTTGGCCTCTTTGCCCTTCCTCCAGTTCTTCTTTTACGCGACTTGGGACCGCTACCTAAGAAGCTTCTAGAGACTACAAGCTGGAAAGCTGGAACTCGCTTAGTCACCGATCCTGGCAATCGCCCAATCTTGGCTTCAGATTTAGAAGTCGGTGCAGTTGTACAAACACTGCCTGCCATAGCCGAAGGCGCAGAACGATTGCTCAGTGACATTGCAAAGGATCCAGTTCTTCTGATCCGTCTTCGTCCTGAAGATTTTCAATTAACTCCAGAAAAATTAGCGATGACTCATGATGGAATCATCGCCTTTTCAAAGATCTGTTCGCATATGGGTTGTGCAGTTGCCCTCTATGAACAGCAGACTAAACACCTTCTGTGCCCATGTCATCAATCAACTTTTGATGTAACTCGCGGCGCAAAAGTTATTTTCGGGCCAGCTGCCCGTCCACTTCCCCAGT
>CAIXPV010000006.1 GCA_903921405.1 uncultured Actinomycetes bacterium | reverse complement strand
TCAAATGCCACTGTGTTTTCAGAACTACTTGACAGTGTTTCATGAACAAGTGCAATGGATGCAATCCTGCGAACGGCTTCATTAAGTGCTGATGATGCACCAGGATCTTCAATTCGACGCGCTTGTAATCTCAGTAACGCTGAAACTGTTTGTAAGTTGTTCTTCACACGGTGGTGAATCTCCCTGATTGTTGCATCCTTGGTCACCAGTTCGCGATCTCGTCGGCGTAGCTCAGTCACATTTTGTAGCAAGACGATTGCACCAACTCGATCGCTACCTTGCAGCAAAGGAAGCACTAGCAGATCGATCGTTGCGCCTTGATTATCTATCTCCACTCGGCGCAAAACTTTTCCATTTAAACGAGTGCGGATACCTTCTTCGTGAGCATTTGGTGAATTCTTAATTACAGCTTCAGCAATATCGCCTAACTTATTATTCTCAACCTCACTCTTCCATCCCATTCTGCTAAACGCTGATCGTGCATTGGGGCTGGCATATGAGATAACTCCATTAACATCCAAGCGAATTAATCCATCACCGACCCTGGGTAGTGGCTCAAAGAGTGAACCTGCACCGGAGTAAGGAAATGAGCCCTGGGAAACCATTTGATACAGATTATTTGCGATTTCTCGGTAGTTAAGTTCCAGGCTACTTGGAGATCGCATCAAATCGGCATTTCGATGTCTAGAAATTACGGCAATAACATGTCCGTCGAAGAGGACTGGAATCGCCTCTTCTTTGATCATGATCTCACCAAATTGTTCTGGTTCGCTGTTGTGGCCAATTTCTCCACTTGATAGAGCTTCATCCAAAGTTGAGCGGCTCCCCCAACTAACTTCATCCCCAATAACATCATTTGCAAAAACTGTGGCTGTAGTCGTGGGGCGGATATGGGCAACGGCTACATGTCCAGTTGGCCAGAGTTTTATATCTTTTCTTATGGGCACCCATAAAATTAAATCTGCAAAAGACAAGTCAGACAAGAGCTGCCAGTCAGCAACTAATTCTCGCAGGCGATGAGCTTGATCGATAGTGACCGAACTTCGTCCTTGCAAAAGTGTTTCAAACTGTGGCATTACTATTTCCAGCCAGCCATTTCGTCAGCAATCTCCTGAGTTGCAAACCACGTCAACTCTTCCTCGCCTTCATAGGCAAGAAGCGCGCACTGCACTTGTTCCCAATTAATTGGCGAATTAAGAGTGACCGTATCCGCGCTCTCGAGTTCAATCTGGTTGTAATCAATATCGATTGCAAGAACTAAGCCAGGAGATGTCTGGGATGCACGAAGTTTTAACGCTTTTTCACCAGCCGATACTGACAGTAAATACTCAAGTTCTTCTGAATCGCACTCGTCGTTCTCTACTAGAAAATCACTCGTTGGGGCAAAGAGCTCATCTACCTGCATGCTAAGAGTTGAGATAAAGCTCTCTAGTTCACTGTGACGAATCGAAAGATAAGTTCGCATTGACCAATACTAAGGCAGATTATCCCTTCATTTCGCTAGCGATCTTGGCTATCGACTTTCGCAGCGCAGAGCGCTCATTAACCTCTATAAATGTGGCCTTCTCCGCTTGTGCAGCAGCTGCTGCTCGTGAATCACGATTGATTACTCGAACTGCAGTTGGGCGAAGTGGCGCAGCGATGGATAAGAATCTGGCCTCTTCCTCCTGCCCTTTTCGCCCCTGAGAGCGCATATTCAAAGTGAAACTAATGCTGCTTCGAATAGAGGTCATTCCCAACAATGCAACTACTTGTTCAAGGCGGTGGACTCCCAATAGATCTGCCCGAGCAACGATCATCATTTCATCACCCTGATCACAGCTCCAGGTTGTCATGGTCGATGTCCAGCGTCGATCGGTCAATCGATTTGATAGACCAGAAATTGATCCTAAATCGATCACGATGTTATCGAAGGTCGTTGTTGCACGCTCCATATAAGAATCAATTGACAACGCCTGATCTTGCGAAATCTCTGCAACGGATAAACCTGGAGCTAAAGTGCGCCATCCAGCTTCACTCTGTACATTTCTAATCGCTAAGAGAGCTGCAATCGATGGTGCTCGAAAATTTGCATCAATTAACAGTGTTGATTTTTCAAGAACACTTAGCTCCATTGCAAGGTTGAGTGCCAAGGTCGTACAGCCTGTGCCACTTCCGGCGGAACCAACTGCTAAAACATGGGCACGTCGGCTTTGACGCGAAAGTTGTGTATTTTGTCGAATGAGAGGAGCTCTGACAAATCCTCGGACGAGACTAACCAAATCAGTTGTAGTGGCAGGTATGGCATGCACATCGCTGTATCCAGTCACCTTTTCAGGTTCACGCGCAAAGCCCACCACTGCCTTTACAGTTCGCATTACTGACTCAAGACGCACTACGGTCAGCCCAGAAAGATCGGGTGAATAAATCAAAAGTGCGGCGGCCGTATTTTCTGGAAAAGTGCGAGTGTAGTTTTCTAATGAATCACAATCTATCGCTCTGAAAATTACGCTCCAACCCTGGGCAAAGAGTGCCCCAGCAATAAATCCTTCTACCTCTGGATTAGAGATTGCAGTTATAACTGTTGGCAGCTCTAGGTTAGACATGTGTACGCACCACCACTAGTCGACCATGTGTTGTGGCACGCAAGAGATGCAGAACTTGAGTCTCTTCAATGGCAACAGTCAGTGATGCGTCGGTTCCGAAGTTCTTACTCTTTTCATCGAAACTCAATAAGGTGATTCCGCCCAAAATCAACACTGGATCAGTGGGGATTTCGCCATTTTGAGAATCAATAACCCAGTAGATATCAACTTGCTCTCCCACCTGAATTCCAGCGGCAATATCCAAGCTTCGAATACTTAAAGGAACTGCACTTGAGACCAATAAAGCTCCACTCATGCTGACACTATTGCGGCTAATCAATTGTCCTGGTTGTAATTGTGCCGAAGCGACCATTCCGATTGGATCTTCATCGGTTGATATGTACGTCTTTGCGCTACCCCCGAGATCTACATGGCCCGGCGATATATCTCCAATAACTATCTGATGTCCGATGGCCAAATCTTTCGTTACCAACCAATAGTCATCACCTCGATTAGAAAAACTTGCAAGAAAGAACGCCGAAAGAAAGGAGGCGATAATAAGGATGATTGCTAAAGTGGTGCGAGAACGTGATGATTCTTTTTTATATGCCATGTGCTTACTAAAGGTGATGCCAAGGATAGTTTGGCACCTTATCCACACTCATACTTTAGGACGAGAAAGTTTCAACAATTTAGTTGAGGTATCTACGTAGTTTTCAGAGAAATCTAGTGGGTATGACAACTAACCCAATCTTTGAAGAACTACCAAGCTTTAGCACAATTAACTTGGAACCGATTTCTAGTGATGCACAAGAAGACTGGCTCCATCCGATCTTAGAGATTTTCCGACCACGCCTAGCTCCAGCACCAGTAGCCAAGCCAAAACTCTATTTAGTGCCAAGTAGCTTTAATGATGAGTTTGACCCTGATTTTGCTCCTGAACCAACGTCAGCAAGGGATTTACCTGACATAACCGAGTGGAATCTGAACTTCGCTCGTAACGTTTTGGAGATTCTTGCTGGTCGACGCCAGCCTTCACAGCTTGCGCGCGCATGTCACCACCACATTTACGCAGAGCTTTTATTGCAATCAGGATCTATGAAAGAAGTTGGTCGAATTAGAAAATTCCATATTAGTGAACCTCTAGATGGAATTTGCGAGACAACTGTTACGGTTCGATTTGGTGATCGTTTGAGATGTCTAGTACTTCGATTTGAAGGCGTTGACAATCGCTGGCTCTGTACAGCGCTTAAACTTCTTTAAGCGGCGCCGTGACAGCGCTTGAACTTCTTGCCAGATCCGCATGGACATGGTGCATTTCGTGAAACTTCACCAGTTGTCTTAACGCCATTTTCATCGGCAGCCGTGTACTGCAGACCTGATGTTGGCAAAGATTTAGCCTCTAAGCCCGCACCGCTTACTTCGTTGCTGGAGCTTTCAACCGTAACTTCTATATTAAATAAGAAGCCAGCGATTTCCTCTTTAATTGCATCCATCATTGCAGCGAATAAGTCATAACCTTCACGCTGGTACTCAACCAATGGATCACGCTGTGCCATCGCGCGAAGACCAATTCCTTCTTGCAAATAATCCATTTCATATAGATGCTCGCGCCATTTGCGATCTAATACAGAAAGAAGAACTTTTCTTTCAAGTTCGCGCATAACTTCTGCACCTAACGTCTCTTCGCGATGTGCATAAGCTTTTTCGCAGTCTTCGACAATTCGAGCCGTTATGTAATCGGCATCTAAAGCACTTCGCGAGCCTACCTGTGCAATTAATTCATCAACACTGAAAGAGATTGGATAAATAGTCTTAATCGCACTCCAGAGTGTTTCAAAATCCCATTCCTCTGCGTAGCCATTAGATGTTGCGGCCGCGACATAGGCTTCTAGAGTTTCACGAACAAAAGTTGCTACCTGCTCTTGAATATCTTTGCCCTCAAGCACCATACGCCGTTCACCATAAACAACTTGACGCTGTCTATTCATAACATCGTCGTATTTCAATACGTTCTTTCGCATTTCAAAGTTCTGGGCTTCAACCTGGGTCTGTGCAGAACGAATTGCATTGCTAACCATCTTGGACTCAATTGGAGCATCTTCTGGAATTCCAGCTGCAGTTAAGAAACGTTCAACCATTCCAGAGTTGAAGCGACGCATTAAGTCATCTTGTAATGATAAATAGAAACGTGATTCTCCTGGATCACCTTGTCGACCAGAGCGACCACGTAACTGATTATCGATACGGCGTGATTCGTGGCGTTCGGTTCCAAGAACATACAGCCCACCGAGAGCTACTACTTCTTCATGTCCCTTAGCGACGGCTTCTTTTTGGCGCTGGATTTCATTGGGCCATGCAGCTTCATATGCTTCGGC
>CAIXPV010000005.1 GCA_903921405.1 uncultured Actinomycetes bacterium | reverse complement strand
GCGCGATACTTAACTTTTACAGAAGAGATGGTCAATGTAGTTTTGGCCCAGGGCGGAACACTCAAAGCTGAGCATGGCACTGGGCGAATGATGGCCCCCTATGTTCGCAGGCAATACGGGGACGAACTCTATGACGTGATGTGGGAGATTAAGCGGTTGATAGATCCACAACAAATACTCAATCCTGGAATTATTATGAGTGAAAATCCAAAGATTCATCATGAGAATCTGAAGAGTTCTCCAGAGATTGAAGCAGTAGCAAATTCATGTGTGGAGTGTGGATATTGCGAACCTGTGTGTCCAAGCAAGGATCTGACATTGACTCCGCGAACCCGAATAGTCATGCGCCGAGAACTTCAAATTGCGATAGATGCGGGGGAGAGTGCTACAGCTAGGGAGATTTCTGCGGCCTTTGCTTATGATGGCCAAGATACCTGCGCAGTCGATGGAATGTGTGCAACAACCTGTCCCTTATCTATTAACACCGGTTCACTTGTTCGCGAACTTCGGAGTCACAGCGCTCATCCGATATTTACACATCTATGGGCGCTAGCAGCAAACAATTGGTCGATTTTCACTGCCAGTACTGCGCTAGCACTTAAGGCGCTTTCGTTTACTCCGTTTATGCGTCAATACCCAACTGGGGGCAGTGTCAGAACCTCTAACAAAGTCGATTCACCTGATGCAATTTTTTTCCCCTCATGCGTCGGAACTTTGTTTGGTAGCAGTGACAGTAGGCAAGCTTTTGAGAAAGTAGCACTACGTGCAGGCATAACTCTCACAGTTCCCGAAGCAATCTCTTCGTTGTGCTGTGGCACCCCTTGGAAGTCGAAGGGATATAAACAGGGGTATGAGATTATGCAAAAGCGCGTTAAAAAGGCGATCACGCAATCCACTGCTGGAAAATCGATCCCAATAGTTAGTGATGCATCTTCATGTTCGCATGGTTTAGCAGAGCTGCTTGCAGCCGATAATGGTTTACAGGTAATGGACTCTGTTGAGTTCGCTGAAAAATTTTTACTTCCTCGCTTAACAATTTCGCATCAAGCTAAGTCAATAACCCTTCATCCGACATGTTCAACCACGGCTTTAGGAATCAACAATGCGCTCACTACCATCGCATCACGTATCTCTAGTGAAGTATTTATCCCTGAGAATTGGGGTTGCTGTGGATTTGCTGGTGATCGTGGTTTTACTTTCCCAGAACTAACCGAATCAGCGACAATAATGCAAGCTTCTGAAATCACAGCTCGCCACGATGACTATTACGTTTCTTCAAACCGGACGTGTGAAATTGGTATGACTCGGGCAACAGGTAAGCATTATCTACATATTATTGAGGTTCTTGAAGAGCTCTCACGGTAGGTACGTTTCGCTCACCTATTGTTCTTTAGTTCCCAAGTAGACTTTCGACATGAGTGGTGAACTGCTAAAGACTTATCGCAACAACCTCGATTTATTTATTGCACTGGCTAAAGCCTTCGATGATGACAGTGCCAACCAAACAAGTGCAGATGGTCAATGGTCGGCAGCCTTTGTCATTCACCACGTTGCCGACGGTGAGATGCATTTTGCAACTCGCTATTTTAATGCACTGACTATTGATAACCCACCGATTATCCCTTTTAATGAAGATCTATACCCAACTGTTCTGAACTATCAAGGGCGAGATTGGCGCAACTCATTGGCCCTTATCGAGAGCATAGGCAACTTAGTTGTTAGTGCATTAACTCCAATATCGGTAGATCAATGGAACTCCACTTCCTTACATCCTGAATTAGGGTCTGTAACTTTGACCCAATTAATTACCAAAGCCTGCGAACATAACTTTGCCCATGCACAGCAACTCAAAGATATTAAGAGGGCATAGATGTTTGAATCAATTTTCCTGGGAATCTTGCAGGGACTAACCGAGTTCCTACCTATCTCATCTAGTGCTCACCAGAGAATTGCGGGGGAGTTCTTTAGCAATGCTCAAGATCCTGGAGCTCGCTTTACAGCGATTACTCAGATCGGTACCGAACTTGCAGTCCTGATTTTTTTTAGAAATGACATTAAGCGAATTATCGCAGCATGGTTTAATCAGAATATTCGTAGAAAAACTTTGTCAGATGCGCACATGCTAGAGGCGCGTATGGGTTGGCTTATTATTATCGGTAGCTTTCCAATCGTGATTCTTGGTTATTTTGGAAAAGACATTATTACTAACAACCTACGTTCACTGTGGTTGATTGCTTCAGTGATGATTATTTTTGGACTTATTCTTGGCTGGGCAGATCACTATGGAAAGAAAATCCGAAACCTAGAGGATTTAAATCTGCGGCACGGCTTAATGTATGGAATTGCTCAATCCTTAGCGTTAATGCCAGGGGTATCTAGATCAGGTGCCACTATCGCAATGGGGCGCTTACTTGGCTACACGCGAGAAGCCGCACTGCGTTATTCATTCTTATTAGCACTACCGGCCGTTTTTGGAAGTGGCCTTTATGAGCTAAAAGGAGCTTTGGAAGATAAGGCGAGCGTTCAACTATTTTCACTCTCGCAAACTCTTGTCGCAACGTCCATAGCCTTCCTTGTTGGTTATGCCGTAATTGCCTGGCTACTAAAATTCGTCCAGACAAAGAGCTTTATGCCATTCATTGTTTACCGCGTAGTTCTAGGCTGCGTCCTGCTCGTTTTATTAGCCCTTGGTGTTATTAACGCTTAGTCGCTACACGATGCTTCTCCCAATATTCACATGATTCAAGCAAAACTAACTGGTGCCTTACCTAGTATTTTTAATTCATGAGCCAACAATCATCCATACTTTTTAAGGCTTGGGCAAAGAGCCCTATCTCTCGCCGATCACTTTTTGGATTGGCAGCTATGACGGCTTTGGCATCAACGCCAATTGGTAAAGCGTTAGGTGCTACGACCCCAGTTGTGAATCAGATTCTCGGTCGACCAACAGGCTCCTCAGTAGCAATCAGCATCTTGAGCTCGGAAAATCTGTTAGCTTTTATTGAATACGGATATACCAAGACCCGCTATTCAAGTAAGAGTTCACAAGCCACGATATCTTCAGGTAACCCGCATGTGTTTGAACTAGCTGGATTAAAATCAAACTCTAAGGTGTATTACCGGTTGAGTTACAAAACTAGCTCAGTAAAAACGTTTACTGTAGGAAAGCAGTACTCCTTTATGACTGCCCGAAAAGCAGGCAGTTCATTTTCTTTTTCGGTTCAAGGCGATACGCATCCAGAACGAGCCGGGAAAATGTTCAACTCTGATTTATATTACGTAACAATGGCCAATATTGCTTCACAACAGCCAGACTTTCACATTCTGCTGGGTGATGATTTCAGTATTGATCCGATCATTAGCAAGGGTCAAGCCGATCAAGCAAATGTCGAGAAAATATATCGAACTCACCGTAATTGGCTCTCAATTGCTGGCAGCAGCGTACCTATCTATTTAGTCAATGGAAATCATGAACAAGCAGCTGAATATTTATTAGATGGCGGAACAACTAACCCGGCTGTCTTAGCTGGCAATGCACGGTTAAAGTACTACCCACTTCCAGCACCAAATAATTTCTACTCTGGTGATGCACATGAGATTGCCGGTGTTGGCCTACCACGTGATTATTTTTCATGGACCTGGGGAGATGCTCTCTTTATTTCATTAGACCCATACTGGCATTCAAAATTTGCCGTAGATAATGTTGCCGGCGTGGTTGTACCCGAAGATATTCCGGTTAGTACGCCAAGCACTACAGCCTCGGGGATCGAATCACCTGCGCCAACTAACTCAAAGGCACCGAACAAACCAAAACCCACAAAAAAACCTACAGGTTCAACAGCTCCCACTGCCGCGAATGGCAGAGCCACTGATTTATGGGCTATTGGAATCGGTGACGAGCAGTATGCATGGTTGAAGAAAACTCTTGAAACAAGTACTGCTAAATATAAGTTCGTCTTTGCGCATCATGTCTTAGGGACTGGGCGGGGAGGTGTAGAAGTATCGACCAATTATGAATGGGGCGGCTTAGATCCTAAAGGCAAGAGCACTTTTGCAAATGAACGGCCTAATTGGGAGCTACCTATTCATGACCTTATGGTAAAAAACAAAGTGAGTATCTTCTTTCAAGGCCATGACCACATTTTTGTACATCAAGAGCGCGATGGTTTGATCTATCAGTCAATGCCAAATCCTGCCGATGATACATTTTCATTTTTTAATGATTCTGCCTATACCTCAGGGATCAAAGCTCCAAACTCGGGTCATGTTCGAGTTAGTGTTACATCGAATGCCGCCAAAGTTGAATATTTTTTAGCTGCTAGAAATCAAGATGTTAGCCGGAAGAATTTAGAAATTGCACATAGCTACACAATTAAACCAAAAGGGTAATTAGCCCTCACAAGCCATCAATTTTCTAATGAATAATTCATGTGTTTTAGATTGACATTTGTCTGATATGTCATAAAAACCCTCGCTAAAAAATCACAAAAAGCATTAGCCAACCCCCCTAATTGTGACCTACAAGATATTTAGATCGACAACGTGATTCACGTAATACTCCTGAAAGGGGTACCCCTCACTGATTTCAGCGATAAATAAACCTTGAGTGAAAGGATTTGCCTGTAAGTAAGTAGAAAAACCACAGGGAGAGATGAGGCTTAAAGTGAAATTAATCAATAAATCATATTTAGTAAAGGTGTTGGTTGTGCTTAGTGCTAGCGCATTATTGATGTCTACCGTTAGCAGTGCAAATGCAGCTACAAAGACAATCACATGTTACAAAGGAACTGTTGTTAAGAAAGTAACTGCAGCAAAGCCTAAGTGCCCAACCGGGTATACAACTACTAAACCAGTTGCTCAGGCGACTGTTAAGCCAACAGCAGCGGCAACAACAAAATCAACCGCAGCAGTAGTAGCGTTTAACGGAACATACACTGGAAAAATTGGCCTACTGTGGGGAGACAGCTTTGTTCAGGTCACTTCAGTTGATGCAGCCGGAACGAATGCACTTGGGTTAAGCGATCTTCAGGGAATAGGTTCGGCAGCACCAGCTAGCCAATGCGATTCTTTTAATGGATCTGGAACTCTTAGCGGTGGCGGTAACACACTCAAAGTTTCATTTGACTCATCTGCCAAAGCATGTGCAGAAGATGCAGATGCACCAACCACTATCGCAATTACTGGAAACGCAGTAATCAATGGTGGAACTGGTAAATATGCAGGAGCCACAGGAACTTTGAAAGTAACTGGAAGTTTTGCAATTAAATCAACAACAGCTGGAAAGAGTGAGACCAATGCTTTCAAGATCACTCTTAGTGGAAATATCAATACAAAGTAATTGAACAAACCTCAAGTAGTACTTAGTTATAGAAGGAGTTGAAATGAACAGAAAGATATCAACCGCAATCATCGGTGCAGTAGCACTTATAGGCGGTATTTTTGTCGGAGGAACACCTGCGCAAGCTGCACCAGCAGCTTCAACGCTAATCCTCTCGGGTGGTAGCGGCGTCTATGGGCTTGCTCCCATCACAATTAATGCAACAGCAAATAACGCGGGTAACGTAAAGTTCTTTGCAGGTGGAGCAGCTATTGTCGGTTGTGAAGCAGTTCCTACAACTACTGTCACACCTTTCGTTGCTAGATGCTCATGGATACCAGCTGCAGCAGGATCAGTTGCTCTTTCTGGAGTATTTACACCAACAGATGCCGCCGCTTTTTCACCTATTGATTCACCAGTCTTTAATGTAAAAGTCGGTGTACCAGTTCAGGGCATAGTCTCACCAATTCATATCTACGTCGATACCGTATTAGCTAGTGGTTCAACTGGCGCATTAGCTCCACGTTTTGGGGTTGGTTGCACTATTGCCAGCGAATACATTATTGGCCAAACAATTGTCTTCCGAATCTATGCTAATAATGCCGATCAAGGCGGAGCAGTTATGGATACAAATAACACTGCTAAAGCATTTATCGAAGTTGCAGGCGTTAAAGATCCACTCCCAATGTCTTACGGCAATCACAGCGGAGTAGCTTTCTGGACCGCGATTCTTAAGACTGGTGCAGCACCTTTGTACAACACTTTAGGAATTATCAGCTACAAAGTCACAATGGTCGCTAAGGACACAACATCCATGAAGGTTCTTTCAACCAAGCTAGTTCCAAAAATGCTCAACGGAAAGCGCGTTGTTGAAAATGGCAGTGTTGTCTATGAGCGAGTGAGCTACTACCGCACAGTTACAGTTTCACCAGTTCTAAAAGGTGCAACTGCAACTTGGTCATCAAACTTTACCGATGCATCTAAGTTGACTCTTTACGCACTTCCAAAGGCTTAATTCACATTACGGAGAGAAGGTAAGAAAATGGAAGCACAGTTCAGTAGAAAATTAAGAAGTGCAGTTGCTGTTAGTTCAGTTGTTGTATTCACCATGGCAGTGGCCATGGTGAATCCAGCAAGTGGCGCAGATGCTGCTGTTGGAACCACATTAATCGCCCCGGCTGGAATTCCAAACATTCCTGCAGTTCCATTTACCGGAACAAAGGTTGCCGCATTTACGTCACCTCAATCGATGGTCAACTTAACCGTTGTTCCTGCACAAGGCATCGTGGGAGATCCCATGGTTGTTTCGGGCAAGGCAATGGCGCCGAATTCAACGTTCACATTAACGTGGTCGACTTCTGATGCCAGTTGGGTTGCAGGAATAGAACCAAATACGGTCAACTACATGGGAACAAGTTATGTTAACTACAACGTTGACATGGCAACTGTTACAACTGATTCCACAGGCTCATTTACCTTCAAAACAAAGATTCCATCAGACTGGGGCGGGGTGCATGATATTTATGCCATCGCAGCAGGAGTTGGTGCGGGCCATGGAGGTATTCAGGTAGCACGTGGATTCACAATGACACCAACGAGCGGTCCAGTCGGCACTCCAATAACAGTTACATACACAGGCCTTGGACCTAAGTTGTATGCAGCTGGTGCAGCTCTAATTTATGACAACCACTTTGCGGGTGAAATGATGGCGCGCTGGACTAGAGGAACAGCAACTGCCGTCATTTTGGCTTCAGGCGTGGTTGGTAAGCACTATGTCCAAGCTAATGAAGCTATCTCCTTCTCTTACTTAAACGTGATGCAATCACCAGTACCTTATGCAAATAGTGGATCTGGAGTCTTCACGATTACGAAGGATAATGGAGCTTTTAAGCCATGGACTCAGTGGCCAGCCAAGGTAACTCCATCAGTATCTGCACGCACAACTCTGTCAAATATTGGATTGGATCCTGCTACTAAAGCAGTTGCCTCTCTTTCAGTTGAAAGCGGCCCAGTTGGAAGTAAGACAACTGTGAATGTTAATGGTTTAACAACTACTGGATCTCATCAAATTGTTTGGGCAACAGTTGTTGGAAATCGCGTTAACTGCACAACTGGTACTTGCTGGGTGTATAACTCAATTCCCTTAGCAACTGTAGATGTTTCGGGTAGCTCAATGAGCAAAGAGGTTACAATTCCAGATCATCTCGGTGGGTGGCATGTAATCCAGATTAAGCAAGGCGATATGATCGAAGCTCAGACTTCTTTCTATGTTAAAGAAAGCATTATGCCTTTCCTTGATAAGAATGGTAAGACTATTGGTTTGGGTCTAGCTAAAGCTGATCTATCTGGATCTATTGAGGCATTTGCTAAGGGTGGTGCTGGAGCACCTACGAACACTTTCAAACAGGGCGAAGAGTTTACAATCAGTATCAAAGGCGTGGGCTGGACCCAGTTTGATAATACGTTGGCCGTGACATATGACAATAGCTATATTGGATATGGCTGCGGCTTTAATTCAAATGGATATCTGGTAGTTCATCTAAAAGCTCTAGGCGGAGTAGGGACTCATGTTATTGATCTTCGCCCACTGCTTTATACACAGCAGCCTTCATATGGAAATACTCCATATGGAATGACTCCTGTTTTAACGTTTGATCGTGATTTCGCAGGGTTAGCGTTTGGATATCAAATTCCAGCGTTCCACTTTGCAATCAACATCACGAAGTAGCACTAACTTGAGGGCTAAAGCCTCACTCCTGGTCATTCAGGGGTGAGGCTTTAGTTTTTAATACTCGAGCAATTCCTTGCGGAAGCCACCAATTCCAGCGACCCAGCAGCACCATGGAGCTTGGCAATAAAAGACCACGTATTAATGTGGCATCGATCAAAATACCCACAGCAAGGCCAATACCCAACTGCTGCAAACCAGCAAAGTGACCGTTGACTAAGCCACTGAGTGCGCCAACTAAAATTACTGCCGCTGCACTCACCACTGTTCCTGTATGTGCCAGACCTTCAACAATTGCTTGCGAATTACTGGCGCCATTATCTCGTGCCTCACGCATTCTAGAAACGAGGAAGACTTCATAATCCATCGATAGGCCAAAGAGAACAGCAAAGAGAAAGATGACGACCCAGACTTCTATTTGATCAAGGCGATATGTACCCAAGAGCGATGATGCAAAACCAAATTTGAAGACAAGGACAAGGGCACTTAGAGCAGTTGCGATTGATATCAGATCTAGGGCAATTGCTTTAAGAGGCAAGATCACTGAACGCATTGCTCGCATAAGAATAAGAAAAGTAAAAATCAGGATGAGCAGAATAATCCACGGAAAGGTTGTAAAGATCGTGTGTACTAAATCTACGCCTTGTGCAGGCGCACCGCCCACATAGATCTTTGCACTCTTAGGAAATCCCGCCTCCGGAATTAAATTAGATCTCAGCTTTTGCACTAAATCCCTAGTCGATGCATCACCTATGCCATCGTTAGCTACAAAAATAATGCGCATGTATCGCCCGGTTGGATCTGTAAATGTTGGTTCTTGACCTGCAGCAACTAGAAAAGTATGTGGATTTTTCTGTATCTGAG
>CAIXPV010000004.1 GCA_903921405.1 uncultured Actinomycetes bacterium | reverse complement strand
TGACGCACTTATCAAGGGCCGCGTTGCTCAGATCCGTTCAGAGATTGAGAAGAGTGATTCAGATTATGACCGCGAGAAGTTGCAAGAGCGTCTTGCAAAGCTTGCCGGTGGCGTAGCTGTTATCAAGGCCGGTGCTGCAACTGAGGTTGAACTCAAAGAGCGCAAGCACCGTATTGAAGATGCAGTTCGCAACGCCAAGGCTGCAGTAGAAGAAGGAATCGTCGCTGGCGGCGGAGTTGCACTTCTACAGGCAGGCACAGCAGTATTTAAGAAGTTGTCGTTAACTGGCGATGAAGCAACGGGTGCAAAGATTGTTGAGTTTGCAATCGAAGCTCCACTTAAGCAGATCGCAATTAACGCTGGCCTTGAAGGCGGAGTAGTTGTCGAGAAGGTTCGTCACTTAACGTCAGGCCACGGATTAAACGCTGCAACAGGTGAGTACGTAGACATGATTAAGGCTGGCATTATTGATCCAGCTAAGGTCACACGTTCAGCGCTACAAAATGCGGCATCAATCGCAGCTCTCTTTATTACAACTGAGGCTGTTATTGCCGATAAGCCAGAGAAGAATCCAGCACCAATGCCACAAGGTGGCGGAGACATGGACTTCTAAGACCGCATTTACCCAGTAATTACGCCGAACGCCGCTCTCGATTAACACGAGGGCGGCGTTCTGCTTTACCCTAAGCCCATGGCCAAGAAGTCGTTAATCAAAAAATCAAAGGGTGCGCCAACTAGCGCTGCGCCTTTTGATGCAACCGACCTTGCCCGCACAGCGATTATTGATGAGCTACATGGTGCATCAGAGATCGGCGGATTTGTATCCGTTGAGTTTGATGATGAAGATCGCGTTGCAACTTATTTATTCGAAGCAAAGCTTGCAGGATACAAAGGGTGGCGTTGGTGTGTCACTGTCGCAAAAGTTGATGCCGATGCACAGCCAACAATCTGTGACGTAGTTGTTCTTCCCGGTCCTGATGCATTAATTGCACCAGATTGGATTCCATACCGCGATCGTATTCAGCCAGGTGATGTTGGCGTTGGCGACATTGTTCCAAGCTCGTTAGATGACACTCGTTTAGTTGCAGGTGCTCAAGCACTTCCTGCCGATGAAGAGTTAGACACTGCAATGGCAGTAGAGCTTGGTTTTGGTCGTGCACGAGTTATGTCTATTGAGGGTCGCGATCAAGCGGCCAAGCGTTGGTATGACGGTGACTGCGGACCTAAATCACCCATGGCCGAATCTGCACCTAAGCCTTGTCATTCATGCGGCTTCTTCATTCCTATTGCTGGCTCACTGCGATCAACCTTTGGCGTATGCGCTAATGCGATTTCGCCTGAAGATGCGCGCGTAGTCTCAGTTGATCATGGCTGCGGGGCTCACTCTGAAGCGACCTTTACGCCGCTGGTGTTAAACTAATCACCTGCCCGCACCCCTGCGGCTATATCGCTACATAAAATCTTAAAGGAGCCCTCCCTATGCCTACAGGCCGCGTTAAATGGTTTTCATTAGAAAAGGGTTTCGGTTTTATTGCAAATGACGAGGGCGAAGATGTTTACTTGGCCGCTTCATCACTTCCAGCAGGTGTCACAACAGTAAAGCCTGGAACAAAGCTTGAGTTCAGCGTTGCCGATAGTCGTAAAGGCCCACAAGCTATGTCAGTTCATATCGTTGATGCACCACCATCATTAGCTGAAAACTCACGTATTAACCCAGATGATTTAGCTGCAATGATTGAAGATACGATCAAGATTTTAGATCGCGTTGGAAATGGCCTACGCCATGGTCGTCACCCAGCAGGTCCAGAGGCTGAGCGTTTGGGTCGTGTTCTGCGCGGTATTGCTGCTGCGCTAGAGGCTTAAATTCCGCTTCTTCGTGCACGTCGTATCGAATAGCGAATACCTGTTGCACCTAATAAGGCACCAAAAACGCACGTCCAGATAATTTTCCCATCTGCGTTCATTGCAAGGGCAATAACACCAGCAATGAGCCAGCAGATTGTTCCAATTGCTACTAAGGTTACAACAGAGCGAATATTTGTTGACATATGAGAAGAGTAATGCGATTTCAATAAAAGTAGATGGAAATTGGCGATCATTTCGTCACCGTAATTACCGCATCCTTTTTCCGGCAAATACAATTTCAAACATTGGCGGCTGGGCTCAACGCATCGCTCAGGACTGGCTCATATTAGAGTTAACACATAACAACGGCACTTATTTAGGTCTAGTCACTGCGGTCCAGTTTGCACCTGTCTTACTTTTCTCACTTCACGGAGGGGCGCTCGCCGATCGCCTGGATAAACGTAAAGTTCTCATTGCAACAAACATCGTTGGAGGTGCAGCCTCGATCGCCCTGGGCTTATTGGTCGTCAGCCATACAGTGCAACTGTGGCACGTCTTTGTTTTAGCTGCTGTGCTCGGAATATCAACGGCAATTGATGCGCCAGTTCGTCAAGCTTTTACCAGTGAGTTAGTTGGCCATGAAGATTTACCCAATGCCGTCAGTTTGAACTCAGCGAATTTCAATGGTGGCCGTCTTATAGGCCCTGCAGTGTCGGGCTTATTAATCGCCGCTTTTGGTACGGGGCCTTCATTTTTGATAAATGGCGCAAGTTACTTTTTTGTGATTTTTGCTTTAATGAAACTTAATAAAGAGGCTTTCTTCCATAAGGATCAGCCTAAATCTCTAGGAAATATTCGCGAAGGTATTGCCTATGCAAAGGCACGGCCCGATATTTATGTAGTCATGATCATGGTATTTGCCCTTGCCACCTTTGGTCTTAACTTTCAAATATTTAATGCGCTCATGGCTACACAAGAGTTTGGTTTAGGCCCAGCCAACTTTGGTCTAATGGGAACCTTTATTGCAGTTGGCTCTCTAACTGGAGCGATTGCTTCGGCAAGACTTGAGCGCTTTCGAACAACACGTTTTGTAATTCTGGGTGGGATGGCGTTTTCAGCCTCCATCATGATGCTGTCAGTGTTGCCAAATTACACAACGTATATTCTCTGGCTTCCAATCTGCGGGCTCACTGCACTAACAACATTAGTT
>CAIXPV010000003.1 GCA_903921405.1 uncultured Actinomycetes bacterium | reverse complement strand
TTAGGAGTGGCACTAGATATGAGTTTCACCGGAATCGGTGCACTCATTGCTAAATCCAGCACGGCAATAATGAGTGGTGGACCAGCGCAAAAAGCTGGGCTAAAGCCAGGCGATGTCATTACTAAATTTGAAGATCGTGAAATAAATACCCCTGAAGAGTTAATCATTGCAGTCCGCGCACAAAGCGTGGGTGATCAGGTAAAGGTTTCATTTATGCGAGATAGTAAGGAAATGAGTGCGTCATTGACCTTAATTGCTGCGAAAAACTAATCAGCACTTGGCAGGTAGGCTTACCTCATGTTCTTTGATATCGGCGCTGGTGAACTCTTAGGCCTCGCGCTCTTGGCCATGCTGCTGGTTGGGCCAGAACGTCTACCTAAGGTGGCTGTAGAAGCAGCTAAATTAGTAAAGAAGATTCGTGATTTATCACAAGTTGCTACCGCTGAACTAAAAGAGAACTTAGGTCCAGGTTTCGAAAACCTTCAGCCAAAGGATTTACACCCTAAAACTTTTGTAAAGAAGCAGTTAGCTGATCTCATGGAGGAACAACCCGTGGCAAAACCTAAGCGTCCAGAAGCGCGAATCGATCCTGATTTAATATGAGTCTCATTGATGAATTAGCCGATGCGCTTACTACAGTCCAAGATCCTGAACTGCATAGATCGATAACCGATCTTGGCATGGTTGAAGATCTATCAGAAATAGATGGCGAAGTATCCGTTCGATTACTTCTTACTATCTCGGGCTGCCCCATGCAAGATCGTTTACGCGCAGATATTACAAATACACTTTCAAAAGTCGAAGGAGTTAAATCGGTACAGCTTGCATTTGGTGTGATGAATCAAGAACAGCGCGATAATGTTAAAAAGATAATGCGCAATGGTCGCGAGAAATTTATTCCATTTGCTCAGCCAGATTCTTTGACTAGAGTCATTGGCATCGCATCGGGCAAAGGCGGCGTTGGCAAGTCATCGCTAACAGTTAATCTTGCAGTCGCTGCTGCGGCAAAAGGTCTGCGCGTAGGTATCTTGGATGCTGATGTATATGGACACTCGATTCCACGTCTTATGGGTCTTATGGGTCAACGACCAACGGCCATTGACCAAATGTTTATTCCCCTTGAGTCGTACGGTGTAAAAACTGTCTCCATGGAGATGTTTAAGCCAGAGCGCAGCGATGCCGTTGCCTATCGTGGCCCACTTTTGCATAGAGTCCTTGAGCAGCTCTTATCTGATGCGTATTGGGGGGATTTAGACCTATTACTCATTGATCTACCGCCCGGCACAGGAGATCTTGCTATCTCACTCGGACAATTGATTCCAACGTCTGAAATTTTAGTTGTGACAACACCTCAAATAGCCGCGGCCGAAGTTGCTGAGCGAGCTGGCCGGATTGCACATCAGATTCATCAGAAAGTTATTGGTGTGGTTGAAAATATGTCTGAATACACCGATGAATCAACAGGGCAAAAGATCTCTCTATTTGGAGATGGCGGCGGTGAAGAAACTGCGCGACGTTTGTCAACATTAGTTGGTATCGATGTCCCTCTTCTTGGGAAAATTCCATTTAGTGTCGATCTTCGTATGGGCGGAGACCAAGGCATCCCAGTAGTTATTGCAGCTCCAGAATCTGCAAGTGCACGTGCACTAACAGAAATCACTGAAAAGCTAATGAAGCGCAGTAAATCTCTACTTGGAGTCCGCTTGGGGATTGCTACGTAACTCGGAAATAACCTCTTTAGCAATATCTGAAAGTTCACTGCGTACAAAGTCTCGAGTTGCAACGTCACCAAGAGAGATTCGAAGCGCTGCTATTTCACGCGTTAAGTAATCAGCATCGGCGATGCTACGTTCGTTTCTGGCACGATCTTCATTGAGTTGAATTCGATCTCTGTCGGCCTGACGATTTTGTGCAAGCAAAATTAATGGCGCGGCATAGGAAGCCTGAAGTGAGAGTATGAGAGTTAAGAAGATAAATGGATAATCATCAAAGCGCAGATCACGAGGAGCTAGTGTGTTCCATGCAACCCATGAGAGAACAAAGACAGTCATATAAACTAAGAAGCGCGCAGTTCCTAAGAAGCGCGCAAAACTTTCAGACATTCGTCCAAAAGTCTCAGGATCAAAGTTAGGGCGAAGTGAGCGCCTGGCCTCACGCGGTGTATCTAAACCAAATGGACGAGCCATCATTACACCTCCTTGTAAGCAACAGGCGATTTCTCGCGGTGATCATGACGCCAGTTTTCTGGCAGTAAGTGATCCAAAACGTCATCGACAGTAATTGCGCCTAGCAGGCGCTCATTTGCATCGATCACAGGAAGTGAAAGCATGTTGTAACTGGCTAGGTGCGAAGAAACTTCATGCAGAGATGCATCTGGCTTCACGCCTTTGGAATCAGTGTCAACAATGGAGCCAAGTAAAGTTGAAGGCGGCTCACGCAACAATCGCTGATAGTGGACAGTTCCAATGAAGCGACCAGTTGGCGTTTCTAGTGGCTGACGACAGATAAAAATTTGAGAAGCAAGAGCCGGTGAAATCTCTTTTTGTCTAACTGCAGCCAGGGCATCGGCAACTGAATAATCCGCGCTCATAACAATTGGTTCGGTTGTCATCATTCCACCGGCTGAATAATCTTCATAGTTCATTAAGCGCAAGACATCCTCTGCGTCCTCAGGCTCCATTAACTCCAACAGGGCTTCGGCGCGCTCCTGTCCGATTTCTCGTAACAAGTCAGCGGCATCATCTGGATCCATTTCACCCAGAACATCGGCGGCGCGTTCACCTTCAAGTGCGGCAAGGAGTAAAACACGATCGTCTTCATCCATCTCTTCCAAAACATCTGCAAGTCGTTCATCATCTAAAGCTCCTGCAATTTCAACACGGCGCTTTTCTGGCAAATCCTGAAGCACTGTTGCTAAATCAGCAGCACGTAAGTTTGCAAGAGTTGAAAGAAGATTAGTTACACCTTGGTTTTGTTCGGTATGTGCAAAGCCAACTACTTCTTCCCATGCAACCGTAGAAGTTGCTCCTTTACGGCGAAGTCCTCGACCAGGGCGCATGATGTGAACTCGATTAATCAACCAATCGCCAGTGCGATTTTGTTCCATGCCCATGTCTTCAACGATTACACGTTCATTGGATGCGATATGTGTAATTGAGCGGTCTAACATGTCGCCGAGAACCAAAACTTCTCCGGGGCGAGTTTCGTAGCGTCGCATATTCAATAAACCAGTAATGACTACTGCGCCACTTTCAATCGATGTCACTCGAGTGATTGGCACAAAAACTCGACGCCGAAGTGGAACTTCTACGACTAAACCAAGGATGCGGGGAGGTAAGTTGTTAGTGCGCAGGGTTGCCACAGCATCTCGCACCTTTCCTACCGGATCACCATTTGGGTCAAAGACCGCGGTACCTGCAAGACGGGCAAGAAATACTCGGTTTAAGAGATTGCCGCTCATGGGTTAAGGGTACCTTTACCTCATGAATGCAGGTGAACAATTGCACAGCGGGCACCACAACCGCGATAGTCATACGGCGATACCTGCCCGTCCTGACTTGATTCGCTTAGGTCTTGGAATCATTGGAATTGGTACATCTGGCCCTCTCATTGCAATGAGCGCTATGCCAATAACAACTTTGATCTTCTGGCGAAATTTAGGTGGGGCGATATTAACCCTTCCATTTGCACTGCGGCATAGAGCCCATCGCGATGGAGTTAAATGGGCGATCGCCGCAGGAGTTGTTCTGGCAATCCATTTCATTGGCTTCTTTATGGCAATGCGCTGGACAACCGTTGCAGCCGGAACAGCTTTAGTCGCCTTGCAACCTATCTTTGCCGCACTCTTTGTGAAGTTAAGTGGTGGTCATATCCCATCCTCTGCCTGGCTTGGCATGATCGTGAGTTTTTCAGGAGTACTGCTTATTTCTGGTGTGGACCTTCATATCTCTTTTAAATCCTTTTTGGGAGATATTGCCGCTCTTCTTTCTGCAGCACTAGCTGCGATGTACATGATGGCAGGTTCAAGAGCGCAGCGGACTTTAGAGACAACTACATACACATCTATTTGTTATTTCGTGTGCGCAATGACTGTGCTACCTGTAGCTGTGATTTCAGGCGTGCCGCTCTTAAATTTCTCTGCGCGCGAATGGTGGATTCTGCTGGGACTTATTTTAGGAGCACAGATTCTCGGTCACACAATGTTTAATTCTGCCCTTAAGCGTGTTTCACCTGCAATCGTTTCTTTGATCATTTTTTTTGAAGTTCCAGTTAGTTCGATACTTGCAATCTGGTGGATTGGGCAGAAACCACCTCTTGGAATTCTTCCGGGAATCGCGCTGATATTGATTGGTTGCGTCCTCGTAGTTACTCGCACTCGTGCTAGTCACGTGGAGATTACGCCGTGATTGATTTACATACGCACACCAACAAAAGCGATGGCACTGACTCGCCTCGTGAACTCGTCAATAAGGCGATTTCATTAGGTATGAGCGTTATTGGAATCACCGATCACGATACGACTTCAGGCTGGTTACAGGCCATCGAAAGCTTGCGGGGAGATCTTGCGCTGGCGTTAGGTAGTGAGATTTCTTGTTTAACACACGACGGTATCAGTGTGCATATGTTGGGTTTGCTCTTTGATGGCCAGCACTTAGAGATGCAGAACATGCTTGAAGAAACGCGAGATGGTCGTCTGCCTCGAATGCGAACAATGATCGAAAAGATGCGGGCAGTCGGAATCGATATTTCAATGGAGGATGTTTACAACGCTCTTCCAACTGGGGCAACGTTAGGTCGCCCTCATCTTGCCGATGCTTTGGTGAACAAAGGGGTTATTAAATCTCGGGATGAAGCATTTCAGGGCATGCTCAATAATGATTCAGAGTTCTATGTTTCACATGCCGCCCCGACCCCAGAAGATGCAATTCGAATGATAAGAAATGCTGGAGGAGTAGCAGTGATTGCTCATCCATTTGCTTCGCTGCGCGGCCAAATTCTGTCTGCCTCGGATTTCAAATCGTTAGTAGATGCAGGATTAAATGGCATTGAAGTTGACCATAGAGACCAAAACCCTGAAGAAAGAGCGATGTTAAGGGCTATCGCCGAAGAACTTGATTTAGTAATAACTGGTGCAAGCGATTATCACGGAAGCGGTAAACTAAATTCATTGGGTGAGCATGGAACAAGCCCAGATCAGTGAGAAAGACTGGAAGCACAATCAAATATGCGAAGGGTGGTTCGAGCATGAAAGTGGTTCAAATTAGTGCCCTTACTTTTGCGATTCAATCTTTCGTGACGCTCTTTGTGATTATGGATCCACCAGGTGCTACGCCAATATTCTTAGCCCTTGTTGCACATAAGCTGCCACGTGAGCGTCGCATTCTTGCGATAAAAGCTGCTTCAGTCTCATTTTTTGTTATTACCCTTTTTGCATTATTTGGTCGATTTATTCTGAGTTATTTAAATGTCTCGATGGCCGCTCTTCAGGCTGCTGGTGCGTTATTACTTCTTCTGATCTCTCTTGACTTGCTCACCGGCGGCAAGGGAAGCGGCAGTAATGAGAGTGCAGATTCAAATATCGCTCTCGTTCCTCTCGGAACTCCTTTATTGGCTGGTCCAGGAGCCATCGTTGCAACAATGATCTTTGTCCAACAAGCCGACAGCGCCACAATGGTTATTGGACTTGTGTGCGCAATTATCGCCGTTCATTTAGCTATTGCCGGCGCTCTTATGGCATCGACATCGATTTTGAAAGTAATTAAAGAGTCTGGCGTTACTTTAGTTGCCCGAATTGCAGGTTTATTACTTGCTGCAATTGCCGTTCAAATGCTAGTTGATGCAATCAGAGTCTTTGTTGCCGCTTAGCTCTCTTTGGATTTCCTTGTACGAGTTCGCGTTCTCTCAGTTTTCTCTCGTGGTGCAGATACTTTTGCAGTTGCGTGTTTAGTTGGTGCACTCTTAGTAGGAGCTTTACTTTCAACTCGTACAACAGGTTTTGCCTTAATCATGCGACCAGTAGAACCAGTTGGAATATCG
This sequence comes from uncultured Actinomycetes bacterium, assembly GCA_903921405.1. GTDB lineage: Bacteria > Actinomycetota > Actinomycetes > Nanopelagicales > Nanopelagicaceae > Planktophila. Next base: position 19,036 of record CAIXPV010000003.1, on the reverse strand, counting down.
AGAACTTCATAGAGATGTGGTGAAGATGAATATGTCTCTTCCGGCTCAGCTAAACCTAAATCTAAAGTTTGATTAATCATCTTCCATCTAGCTAGTTCGTCCCAGTCAACAAAAGTTACTGCAATGCCATCGGCGCCTGCGCGTGCAGTACGTCCAATGCGGTGTACATAGGTTTTCTCATCTTCAGGACATTGATAGTTAATAACGTGAGTAATGCCCTCGATATCGATTCCACGGGCAGCAACATCGGTTGCTACAAGTACATCTGACTTACCTGCTTTGAAATCACCTAAAGCCTTTTCACGAGCACCTTGACCTAAATCGCCATGGATAGTCGCTGCGCGAAAACCACGCTCAAGCAGATCATCGGCAGTCTTTTGACACGTACGTTTAGTGCGACAAAAGACAATAGTAGGTCCGCGACCATCGGCTTGAAGAATTCGTGCCAGCATCTCAATCTTGTCCATGGCATGTGCGCGCAAGACGTGCTGCTTAATTCGTGTTACCACTGCGCCTTCGTCTTCACTGTCTTGAGTACGAATATGTATTGGTTGATTCATGAAGCGACGAGCAAGGGCAATAATGTCGCCAGGCATCGTTGCTGAAAAAAGCATTGTCTGTTTTCTATTCGGAGTATTTGCCAAGATCTTTTCAACATCTGGCAAGAATCCAAGATCCAACATCTCATCGGCTTCATCTAGCACCAGGCGAGAAACTTCTTTAAGTTTAAGTTGGCCTTGTCGCGATAGATCTAGAAGACGTCCAGGGGTTCCAACAACAATTTCAATACCGGCCTGAAGTGCCTCAATTTGTGGCTCAAAAGCACGACCGCCGTAGACAGCCAAAGTTCTAATGCCGCGGTTTGCAGCTAACTCTTCGATATCGCGTGTGACCTGAGTACAAAGTTCACGAGTTGGAACAACTACTAGTACTTGTGGCAACCCCTTGTTAGCAAACTCTGCCCACTCAGCATCATTTGGTGCAATAACACGTTCAATCAACGGAATTCCAAAAGCTAATGTTTTTCCAGTTCCAGTTTTTGCTTGACCAATGACATCGCCATCACTGAGGGCAATTGGAAGCACCATCTCCTGAATCGCAAACGGTGCAATAAATCCATGGGCGTGGAGAGCTTCAATCGTTTCTGGACGAAGAGGAAGTTCGGCGAAAGTAGGTGCCACTTTATGCAGCGCCGAAACCGACGCGACGAGATGCGGCATCGCCGACCTCGACGTAGCCGATTTTGTCTGCCGGAACAATAATCTCGTGACCACGAACGTCGGTCAGTATTAAGGGTTTACCTGATGCAAGTGCATCGGCTACGGCGCTCTTAATGTCAGCGGCGCTTTGGGCGCTCTCAAAAAAGAGGTCAGATGCCACTCGTGTGACGGCAATTCGGACCTCTGATTTTACAGCGGAGTCGATTTTCTTTGTACTCATGGAGTTAATCCTATCGGCCTTTAATTGCGTGGGAAACCAGAAATACCTCTCCACATCAGGTTATTAACGAGTTCTACTGCTTGTTCACGAGTCAAAGTGCTATCTCGATCAAGCCAATGGCGTGCTGTTACTTGTGCATATCCAATCATGCCAACACCGAGCAACATCGAAGCCTCTTTTGGAAGTCCGGTATCTATCGAAATCACTGCACTTGCTGCAGCTGCACAGTCATATGTCATTCGATTTAGACGTTCGCGTACAGATGGTTCGACACTCATATCACTTTCAAATAACAATCTAAAAGCTTCACCCTCTTTTTCAATGAAAGCAAAATAGGCATCAACTGTTGCATGAACGCGGTTTGCATTATCTGGCGTTGATGCAATAGCTTTTTGAATCTCAAATACCAGCGAGTCAATATGTAAATCTAGAACAGCTAAATAAAGTTCTAGCTTTGATGGAAAATGCTGATAGAGAACTGGCTTGCTCACATTTGCGCGATCGGCAATTTCATCCATTGCGGCCGAATGGTATCCAGCGACCGTAAAGACTTCCAAGGCAGCCGATAGAAGAAGCGCGCGACGCTCATCGCGAGGTAGACGTGCCTTATTTGAAGTGTCCGCGGTAGTCATTGGGGGAATCGTACGGCAGAATCACACTTCTATGGAAATCCCGCCACTTATACAAATCGGCTCCGTGCTTAGCGCCGATGAGATGCGTCGCTATAGCCGCCATTTAGCGCTGCCTGATATTTCAAAGATCGGACAGGAGCGACTCAAGAAATCCAAAGTCTTATGTATAGGTGCTGGCGGATTAGGCTCACCAGTTTTAATGTATTTAGCAGCAGCCGGAGTAGGCACTTTGGGTGTGGTTGATTTTGACGTAGTGGACGAGACTAATCTTCAACGCCAAATAATCCATGGCCAAAACGATGTTGGTAAGAGCAAAGCCCATAGCGCCCGCGCAAGCATTCTTGAGATTAATCCATTTATCAATGTTGTGGTGCATGATGTTGAGTTAAGTACTCTCAATGCTATAGAGATTCTTAGTCAGTACGATTTAATAATAGATGGAAGCGATAATTTTGCTACACGGTATTTAGTTAATGATGCTGCAGTACTTTTGGGTAAACCATGTATCTGGGGTTCCATTTACCGCTTCGACGGACAGGCGAGTGTTTTTTGGGCTGACTACGGTCCTTGTTATAGATGTCTACATCCGCAGCCTGCAGTAAACGTTGCTAATTGTGCAGAGGCGGGAGTTCTAGGCGTTCTGTGTGCATCAATTGGCGCTATCCAGGCAACTGAAGCGATAAAAATTATTACCGGCGTTGGAAGCCCGCTGATTGGTACATTGATGATCTATAACGCGCTAGAAATGAGTTTTGAGAAGATCCACATTAATAAGGATCCACTATGCGTGCTGTGCGGAGAAAATCCAACTCAATTTGGTTTACTCGATGATTATGCGAGTTTTTGTGCCACGGCCATAGACAATGAGCTTTCTGTATTTGAACTCAGGGAGTTGTTAGAACGAAGTCAGGATTATTTACTTGTGGATGTTCGAGAGCCATATGAGTTCGACATGATGCACATCCCAGGTTCAATGTTGATGCCCTTGGGTGGTTTTCTGGATGGAAGTGCATTGGCAGCTGTACCTAAGGACAAAGAGATTATCCTTTATTGCAAAGTGGGAATACGTTCGGCCACTGCTTTAGATATCCTTAAGGCTGCAGGTCACAGCAGAGTTAGACATGTAAGTGGTGGAATAGTTGCCTGGTTAGAAAATATCGATCCACATTTAGGAGCGCATTAATGCATGATTCATATGCTGGTTATCGGATACTTCTTGTTCATGCCCATCCCGATGATGAGACGATAAATAACGGTGCCACGATGGCGCTCTATGCCGATCGTGGTGCCAGCGTCACGCTGGTGACCTGTACGCGCGGTGAAGAAGGCGAAATTCTTGTACCAGGGTTATCTCATTTAGCTAGCGAGCAGGGTGATCAACTCGGTGCACACCGTGAGATTGAACTCGAAGCTGCGATGAAGGCTCTTGGCGTTAAGGACCATAGATTTTTAGCTAACTACCGTGACAGCGGCATGATGGGTATGCCAGCTAATGAGCGCCCAGATGTTTTTTGGCAAGCAGACGTTGACCAAGCCGCAGCGTTACTAGTTGAAATTATCGAAGAAGTCAGACCGCATATTCTGATTACATATGATGAAATCGGTGGTTATGGACATCCAGATCATATCCAAGCACACCGCGTAGCCATGAGAGCCAGCGAACTTTCAACCTGGCAGGTAGAAAAAATATATTGGAACACGATGCCAAAGTCGGTTATTGCAAGCGGAATCGCAGCAATGAAAGAGATTGGTTCAGATTTCTTTGGTACAGACAATGTGGATGATATTCCATTTGCCAAAGATGATTCATTTGTGACGACATTGATTGATGGCAATGATTACGTAGATAAGAAAATGTTAGCGATGAAAGCCCATGAAACGCAGATTGCATTAGACGGACCTTTCTTTGCACTTTCAAATAATCTGGGTCTGCAAGTATGGGGACACGAGTACTACACACTCGTAAAGGGACAGAAGAGCGCCCCCTTTGATGAACATGGACGCGAAAGCGATTTAACTTCGGGAATACAACTTTAAGTGAAATATCTATATTCAATAGTTTTTGGCGCAGCTCTTGGTCTTGGCTCGGTCCTTCTCCATTCATCACTTGCACCATGTGGATTAATCCTGAGTTTAATTTCAACCGTTGCAGGAATATGGAGCATTGGGCGCAAGTGGGGAGGTCGCACCTACAGAACGGTTGCAGCTTTGGCATGGATCTTTGTCATTGTGCGTGCAGGTTTTCCGGGCTTGGGTCAAGAGTTCTTAATTGAAGGAACTCCTATAGGAATCTCGCTCCTAAACTTAGGCGTTTTAGCATTGGTGCTAGCAGTCCTTCTTCCCGTCTGATTGTCCGCCTTAAGCTTTCGCGATTACTCGGCGCCAGATAAAAATCTCACTGTGTGAGAACTCGATTAATTGGCCATGTCGGTTTCGTAGGGAGTGAGCGCTCTCTAGAACCCCCACGATGTCTCGAAAGCCCGAACCCTCATCGTGTAAACGGATGGTCACACGTTGGCCAAGCAAGGCCTCAAACTGAGTCGTGAGATCGTGTGACATGGCTCAACGATAAACCTTTGCTCCAATATCGCGCGCAGTGCCGCCATGCGATTAGAATCATCCCATTCCAATGAGTGTGGAGGCATGCCCTTGACGTACATAATTGCAGAGCCATGTGTTGATGTGAAAGATAAGTCATGCATCGCAGAGTGTCCCGTGGACTGTATTTATGAAGGCGCGCGCATGCTGTACATCCAGCCCGATGAATGTGTCGACTGTGGTGCGTGCGAACCAGTGTGCCCAGTAGAGGCTATTTACTATGAGGATGACGTACCGGCTCAATGGGTTGAGTTTGGCAAAGTCAATACTGAGTTCTTTGTTGAAATCGGTTCTCCGGGCGGGGCTGCCAAGATGGGTCCAACAAATACGGACCATACGTTTATTAGCACCCTTCCCCCCAAGAGCGAGTAAGACTTCTTGCGCGCACCGCTCCCGGATTTTCCATGGGATGCATTAGCTCCTTTTGGTGACATTGCGCGCTCGCATCCAGATGGAATCATAGATTTATCTCAAGGTACTCCAGTTGATTCAACGCCAGAGTTTATTCAAACTGCTTTTCGCGAAGCATCAAATTCACCAAGCTATCCACTAACTGCTGGGACTCCAGAACTTCGCGCGGCAATTACGCAGTGGGCACATGAGCGACTTGGTGCTACTGGAGATTTTGATGTATTGCCTTTAATTGGTTCCAAAGAATTAGTGGCCTGGCTTCCAACTATTCTTGAAGCGAAAAAAGTTTTGATTCCAGAGATTGCTTACCCCACTTATCATGTAGGAGCCTTGATTGGGCAGGCAGAGTCGATTCCGGTTGGTATCGATGCCAATCAATGGCCAATTGCAGATCTTGCCTGGCTTAACTCACCGTCGAATCCAACTGGGCGAGTGCATACTGTTGATGAGGTAAATGCGTGTATCCAATGGTCTCGCAACTCTGGTGCCACTTTGGTTTCCGATGAGTGTTACTTGGACTTCGATCACACCGCTAAATCTTTTTCTGTGTTATCACAGACAAATGGCGACAACTCAAACATATTAGCTGTGCACTCACTATCTAAGCGATCATCAATGGCAGGCTATCGAGCCGCCTTCATGATAGGTGACTCACAATTAATTTCACGAATTCGAGAATTCAGAAAACATGCTGGAATGATCGTCCCTCTTCCAGTTCAAAAAGCAATGACGGTTGCTTTAGCTGATAACGAACATGTCATCCAGCAACGCACGCGATATAACGGACGCAGAGATTTATTGCGCCCTGCACTTGAAGCAGTCGGCTTCCGAGTTGAATTTAGTAATTCAGGTCTGTACATCTGGTGTACACGTGATGAAGATGCGTGGGTGAGCGTTGAATGGTTAGCTCATCGAGGAATTCTGGCGACTCCGGGTAGTTTTTATGGTGAAAAAGGTGCGAACCATATTCGCATTGCCATGACCGCCACTGATGAGCGCATAAAAAGCGCTGTTTTACGCTTAAAGGCTTAACAATGGCAGTTGGAATTCTTCTAGTTGGCGGCTTTGGAACGCGCTTAATGCCACTAACAAAAAACACACCAAAACCAATGCTCACGGTTGCGGGATTGCCAGTTACAGAACATCAACTAGCAATGGCGCGAAACGCGGGAATCACCACTGTTGTTCTTGCAACGTCATATCTATCTGAACTTTTCATACCCTATTTCGGTGATGGTTCTAAATGGGGGATGAAATTAATATACGCCGTCGAAAAAGAACCTCTTGGCACAGGTGGGGCGATTGCTAACGCGGCACGATTTCTAGATACAAATGAGCCAATTGTCGTTTTCAATGGTGATGTTTTAAGTTCACATAATTTAAGCGAGCAGATTCGTCAGCACCAAGAAAATAAAGCTGACGTAACTCTACATTTAACATCAGTTGATGATGCACGTGCCTATGGATGCGTTCCGACGGATTCAGACGGGCGTGTGATTGCCTTTTTAGAAAAAATGGAGAATCCGGTCACTAATACGATTAATGCCGGGTGTTACATCTTTAGCCCTGAGATAGTTACATCTATTCCGCGAGAAACAGTTATTAGTGTTGAGCGTGAAGTTTTCCCACAGTTAATTTCTAATCATGGAAGATTATTTGGTTTTATTGATGATTCATATTGGTTAGATATCGGCACCCCAAAAGCCTTACTCAAAGGCTCTACTGACCTTGTAAAGGGCCTTGCAGATTCCAGTGCGCTGACCCTGGCCGATGTCGCATCACATACAAATGAGAAGCTCATCATGAGTGCAGCCACAGTGGATCCCACTGCAGTCATTGATCTGGGCTCATGCATTGGTGCTGGTGCTGTTGTTGGCGCTGGTGCACATATTTCTGGATCAATCGTTGAAAAAGGGGTGCACGTAGGAGCTGGTGCAGTTGTCAGTGATTCTTTCGTCACAACTGGTGCAGTTATTGCAGAAAATTCAACAATAAGGGCCGCCTTTGTCACAAAGGATGAGATTCTCTCCATTCCAGAGTGATTTATCTCAAAATTGGCCCTAAGTCAGCACTCATTTAACTTGACATATTGGACTTACACGCGTGTAATTCACTCTTAAGTAAGTCTTTTCCATGAGGGACGAGACACAAAGCTCCTAAGGAGAATCGGTATGCCGATCCGACCTGAAGCCACGAACTTCCCGACCCCCACGACTGGCCCCAAAATCACACTAGCTAATGGAGAGAACGTAGAACTCTCTTGGCAGGAGCGCTCCCTATGCGCTCAAACCGATCCAGAAGCATTTTTCCCAGAAAAAGGCGGCTCAACACGCGAAGCAAAGCGCGTCTGCCTTTCATGTGATGTTCGCTCTGAATGTTTGGAGTACGCCCTTGCACATGACGAACGTTTTGGAATTTGGGGCGGATTATCAGAGCGCGAACGACGTCGCCTAAAGCGTCGCACTGCCTAATACTGCAACCTTAAGCGGGTTAGAACTATGGCTGCACAAGCGGCATTAGATTCATATCGCGTTACCGCGATCATCGTTACTCATGACGGTGCATTGTGGTTACCCGAAACTGTTGCAGCGTTGGCATCACAAACGCGACCTATCGATCAACTAATTGCAGTCGATACCGCTTCCAAAGATGCATCAAAACAACTTTTAAAATCTGCACGAATTCAAATTATTAATGCCGAGCGCAATTGTGGTTTTGGTGAAGCCATCTCCTTAGCTGTTGATTCGATGAAACCTAGCAGCGAAGAAAAGAGCGAGTGGATTTGGCTTATTCACGATGACTGCGCACCTGCTTCGACTGCCTTAGAGTATTTACTTGAATCAATTCAAGAACGTCCACAGGTTGCAATGGTTGGACCAAAACTTCTTGGATGGCACGACCGCACACATTTGCTTGAAGCAGGAATAAGTATTGCTGGAAATGGTGCGCGATGGACCGGCTTAGAACCACTTGAATACGATCAAGGTCAACACGATGGTATTCATGAAGTTCTCTCAGTTAGTACTGCAGGCGCACTTATTCGTAGAGATATTTTTGAAGAGATTGGTGGCTTTGATTTAAATCTTGGCCTGTTTCGTGATGATGTAGATTTTGGTTGGCGGGCTCGAGTAGCGGGCCACTCAGTACTAGCTGTAACGAATGCCGTTGCCTTTCATGCACAGGCATCGGCCACAGAAAGACGCATAGTAGATGTTGCAGGAGCTTTCTTACATCGCCCCTTATTGCTTGACCGTCGCAACGCTGCTTATGTTTTACTCGCAAACTCGTCGTGGTGGATGTTGCCCTGGCTAAGCCTGCAGCTCCTGAGTTCGGCAATGCTTCGTTCTATAGGTTATTTACTAGCAAAACTTCCAGGATATGCCAGCGATGAATTAATCGCCGTAGCCTCATTAATAATTAGACCCAACCTTATATTTAAGGCACGCAGAGCACGAAAGGCAAAGCGCTTTGTTTCATCACGGATTATTGCAGCCTTTATTCCGCCGCGTTGGTCCCAACTTCGTTTAGGCGTTACTGCGATGGTTGAGAAAGTCAAAGTTTTCTTGCTTCCAAGTAGCGATGGAGCTTCGGGATCAATTGTGGACTCGAATGAAGATGATGATTTGCTTGTACCCACGAAGAATCTCCAATGGTTTGGAGTTTTACGTAAGCCGGCAGTATTAGGTTTTGTAGTGCTCGCGATATTCACTCTGGTTGCATCCCGAAATAGATTGGGATCTTTAATCGGGGGAGCGTTACCGGCTTCTCCGAGCGGCACACATGACTTGTGGCATACCTATTTTGAATCATGGCACCAAGTCGGCATGGGCAGCACTAATGCATCACCGCCATGGATTGCCCTTTTGGCGATTGCAGCAACTGTTCTTCTTGGCAAAGCCGGCCTTCTTATAACTTTGCTCTTCCTAGTTGCACCACTATTAATGATGTGGTCAATTCTTAACCTCTTTAAACATTTCACGACAAATTATTGGATTAGCGTGCCGGCAAGCTTCTTATATGCGATTTCGCCAGTGGCTATAGCGGCAATTAACTCGGGACGTTTGGGAACTTTGGCAGTCCTAATAATTGGACCCCAGATTCCGCTACTTCTAAGGCATTGGAAATTAATTGAACTCCACAGTTGGCGCAGGATTTTCGGTCTCTCGATGCTCTTTGCAGTTCTCTACTCCTTCACTTTAGTCAGCTTTATTATTGCCTTTTCGGCTGCAGCGATCGCAATTCTTATTGATTATCTAAGCTTTCGCACCGAGCCAAACAAACCGCTCTTTCTTGGGCGTCTCTATAAGCGTTTAACTGTTGTCTTTCTTCCATTGCTATTAACTGCGCCCTACTCACTTGAGGCATTTATTTATCCTTCTAGGTTATTAGCAGAGCCCGGGATAAGTACGGCAGGCGGAGACACCAACCTTGTACTGCTAGCCAACCCTGGGGGAATCGGAGCTATGCCCTGGTGGTTAGTTAGCCCAGTCCTCTTGATTTTGCTCGTCTCACTATTTTCATCTAGTTCAGCCCGAACAATTGCCCAATATGGAATTGGCTTCCTAACAGGAGCAGTCTTCTTCTCGGCATTTTCAATCTCTGCACATGGAAACTCTGCGAGTTCGCGGGTTTGGGTTGGAAGCTTTCTTGTTGGCGCAACCATTGCTGCAGCAACTGCTGGTGTAGTTATTTTGGATCGACTTCGCGAAGTTCTTATTGCAAGTAATATCAATTTTCGGCATATTTTGGCAGCGCTACTTCTTCTCCTTACTGCGTTGTATACGATTGTGACTTTGGGTTGGTCAATAAGTGCCGGAGCAAACTCTCCAGTACAAAGCAATAGCCCTACAGTGATGCCAGCCTTCTTGAGCGTCGAGAATGAAACTAAGATTTTAGTTTTGCGCGAAGTCGGAAGTGAAGGTACGAAGGCGGTTCAGTATTACATTTCACGAGGAGCCGACATTGAACTTGGTGAACCTGATGTCGCGCCTCGCCAGATTCCAGAACTCGTGGCAGCTGCGCAAACACTTATCGATGGAACTGGAATTACGAGTAGTAAAGTATTAGCAAGCTATGGAATCAAATATGTATTTGTTAAGACACCTTTTGATCCAACTGTTATTCAAACTATTGATGGTCTTGGGGGATTTACTCGAGCATCGGCAACATCTGCAGGTGTTGTCTGGAGAGTTACAGGAGTAATTGGAAGGCTAGTCTTCACATCTGACAGTGGGGTTCAAGAAATTTTGGAAGCCGGTGAGGTTGGCGCACGGACCTTAGTTCCTGGAGCCGGCACAGTCACTGTGACTGAAGCCTATGATCGTTCGTGGCAGATTTTGGAAAATGGATATCGACTCCCACGCGTAAGAAGTGAGCTGGGACTACCGGTATTCACCGTTACCGAGGCTGGGGAAATATCTCTAATCCATGATGGCACTATCCGACGTGCGTGGATTTCACTCTCCTTAATTATCTGGGTTGTCGTAGTTATTTTGGCGCTCCCAGCTGGTCGCCGCAAACGTGAAATCTCCGAGAAGGAGTTAGCATGAAGTTCAAGAACTCTTTTATCAGTCTTGGGATTCTTCTATTTTCTTTCATAGCAGCAACAATTCTTGGCGCAACGGTTTCATCTAAGGGATATTCAGAGACTTATCCAGCAGTTGTTTGTCCACCTACGTTGCCTGGACTTTCCTCCGCAATCTCTTTGTCGTCTAAAAAGACAAGGTATCAACGTTTATCAAATAGAAGCAGCCAGACCGTTCCCTTCAATGTCCTTCGCTATCCGGTTATTAAAGACTCGCTAGTGATCACCTCGCAAGGCGTAACTCCAGTTGATTGGCAGAGTCGAAGCGGCAGTTGGGCAGGGGCAGTTCTGTGTACCGGGCCTGAACAAACACAGTGGTTTGTTGGTGGAAGATCTGACGTAACATCGCGTGGGCGTTTGATTGTCGTCAATAGCGGACTGAGCAATGCAATTGTGGATGTCCAAGCCTTTTCAGAAAAAGGAAAGCAACCTCTTAAATCCTTAAACGTGAAATCCAAGAGTTATGCAGTTGTCTCACTTGATACTTTGGCGACAGGGGACAGAGATTTAGTTGTTCATGTCGTTCCACGTTCTGGACGGATAAATGCTTTTATGGTGGATGAGCAAGGTGCCGGACTAAAGGCACTAGGCGGAGATGTAGTAAATTCATTTGCCAACGCTCGCAAGGTTTTGGTTATTCCAGCGGTTCCAAATCAAAGAGGTAAAGGGAAGACGAAATCGGTTAGTTCTCACACATTACGAATTATGACTACTTCGGAAAGTGGAGCTAGCTTTACCGCAGAAGTTCTATCGTCAGACGGGCGCTTCATTCCTGTTGGCTTTAGTTCGCGTGCTTTAGCGGCTGGAAAAGTTATCGAACTTTCGTTGGCTCCCAAGATCTCCACAAGCTCTTTCGCGCTTCGAATCACAAGTGATCAGCCTGTGGTGGCGGCCGTTTCATCAACAGTGACCACCAACTCTCATCGAGACTTTGTCTGGAGCACTCCGGTAGAGCCCTTGGAGCCTATGAAAATTGCGATTACCGGTCTTTCGCCCCTCGTAGTTGTCGCTGGTGACGCAATCGCAGTTAAAGTCGAGGTCACATTAATAAATGGAAAGACTGTTCACGCCACTATAAAGGGAAGTGATATTGCCACGTGGCGTGCCCCTGCGTCGGCTAGGTCACTCACCATTCTGCAGACGAGCAAAGATACTTTCGCAAGCGCCTTAGTAATTTCAATTAACGGTTATGGATATTTTCCAATCACACCTGGAAGCTCATTAACTAGAGTTGAGATTCCTCATTCAAACATTCGCGTTCTAAATCCCTGAGAATCCCCAAAAATAGCGCTCCTTCCCACTAATCTTTCCATATGAGCTCAAAGGCAAAGTTAGGTCGTGGCTGCTCGCGAGTGGGCTGCCGCTCTAGCGCAACAATGACTTTGACTTATATCTATGCTGAATCAACTGCAGTGGTTGGTCCCCTCGCAACATTTAGTGAACCGCATGCATACGACTTGTGTGTCATGCATGGCGAACGCCTTAAGGTTCCACATGGTTGGAGTGTTATAAAACAGGAGTTGTCAGGTGAAGAACATGGCCCTTCTGACGATGACTTAATGGCGATCGCCGATGCAGTTCGAGAAGTGGCAATGCCTGAGAAAGTAGATGAAACTTTGTCGGCACATGAGACACCACAATCACAGATTGGTCGCCGCGGCCACCTTCGCGCCGTTCCTTCATAAGAGAATAATGTATGAATTCAATTCCACATATCTTTAAAGCCTACGATATTCGTGGGCTTGTTGACTCTGAAATCACTCCAGATTTTACTTTTGCAACCGGACTTGCGTTTGCGCGATTCTTACAACAAGTTCGCGAACCTGGCACAGTAGTAATTGGTCAAGATATGCGACCGTCTTCACCAGCACTTGCGGATGCATTTTCAGCGGGAGTTACCTCCCAAGGTATGGACGTTATACGGATGGGTCTGGCGTCAACGGACATGTTGTATTTTGCGTCGGGCAAGTTAGGACTGCCAGGTGCAATGTTCACGGCAAGTCATAATCCTGCTGCCTACAATGGAATCAAACTATGTTTGAGTAGCGCACGCCCGATTGGAAAAGAGTCGGGTCTGCTGACAATTGAGAACTTTGTTCGCACGGGCTCACCTTTGGAGATTCGCTCAGTTGGAGTTGAAAGTAATCGAGAAATGCTCGAAGAGTACGTTGATCATTTACTCTCGCTAGTGGATCTAACAAATATTCGACCATTGAAGATTGTTGTTGATGCTGGCAATGGCATGGCTGGGCATACGGCGCCAGCGATTTTTGCTCGCCTTAACTGTGAATTAATCCCCATGTATTTTGAACTAGATGGCAGTTTTCCTAACCATGAGGCTAATCCAATTGAAGCAGCTAATTTAGTTGATCTTCAGCGTGCAGTGAAAAAGAATAAGGCAGATTTGGGATTAGCTTTCGATGGCGATGCAGACCGCTGTTTCTTGGTAGATGAGAAAGGTGTAGCTGTTAACCCGTCAGATTTGACGGCACTCATTGCACATCGAGAGTTAGTTAAGCATCCAGGCTCGACAGTCATCTATAACTTAATTTCATCCAGAGCAGTGCTCGAAACCATTGAAGAAAATGGGGGAGTTGGACTCCGAAGCCGTGTCGGTCATTCCTATATAAAGAAGATGATGGCCGATAGTGGGGCGATATTCGGGGGAGAACACTCAGGGCATTTCTATTTCGATGAGTTTTGGCGCGCAGATTCAGGCGCACTTGCAGCCTTGCATGCAATAGCAGCCCTTGGAATGAGCGATCACACTATGTCCGAGATTCTGAAGCCTTATCAACGATATGTGCTTAGCGGTGAGATTAATTCAAAGGTGGATGATGCTGATGCGATCATCGCCTTCATTGAAACAACTTATTGCAATAGGCCTGGAGTTACGGTCGATCACTTAGATGGTTTGACCGTCAATGGTGATACCTGGTGGTTTAACCTTCGCCCATCAAATACCGAGCCACTATTGCGCCTCAACGTTGAAGCTAAGACTCAGGGCGAAATGAGCGCTCTGCGTGATGAAGTTCTCGGGCTAATTAGGGGCTAGAACCCCCTTCAAGTGCTCACTTTCCCATCGAGGGCAGTAACCTAAGCCCCTACAGGATTTCACTCAAAGGAGCTTTTCGTGAACGTACCAGTTACAGCAACTCTTCCACGCCATGACATCGCAGATGCCTCACTTGCATCCCAAGGTCGTAAGCGCATTGAGTGGGCAGAGCGCAATATGCCTGTTCTTGCTCAGATTCGCGAACGCTTCGAAAAATCACAACCATTTGCAGGTGTTCGAATTTCAGCGTGCATGCACGTAACAACTGAGACAGCAAACCTCATGCGTGTTCTAAAAGCAGGTGGAGCCGAAATCGCACTGTGCGCATCCAATCCTCTGTCAACACAGGATGATACTGCCGCTGCGCTTGTGCATGAATATGGAATCAGCGTATTCGCACGCAATGCAGTTGATCGCGACGGGTACTACGTACACATCAACGCTGCATTAGATATCGAACCGCACCAAGTTTTCGATGATGGTTGTGACTTAGTAAATACTCTTCACACAACACGCAAAGAGTTGATTCCAAATATTGCTGGCGGCTGCGAAGAGACTACTACGGGAGTTATTCGCTTAAACCAGATGGCAAAGGATGGCGCACTTCAGTTCCCTATGATCGCCGTGAACGACACTGATACCAAGCATATGTTTGATAATCGTTATGGAACTGGTCAGTCAACACTTGATGCAGTTTTTCGCTCAACTAACTTCCTACTCGCAGGCAGAATTCTTGTAGTAGCTGGATTCGGCTACTGCGGTAAAGGTGTCGCAGAGCGCGCCAAGGGAATGGGTGCAGATGTAATTGTTACCGAGATTGATCCAACTAAAGCTTTGGATGCGATGATGCAGGGATTCCGCGTCATGCCGATGCTTGATGCTGCCAAAGTTGGCGATGTATTCATTACAGTGACAGGCAACCGCGACGTGCTTCGTGAGGAGCACTTTGCAGTTATGAAGGATGGCGCAATCATGGCCAACTCAGGACACTTTGATATTGAAATCGACGTTGCATGGCTAGAACAAAATGCAAAGACAAAGAATGTAAAGATGCGTCACCAAACCGATGAATACGTGCTTGCAGATGGTCGCCGCCTGCTTCTTTTGGCAGAAGGACGTCTTGTAAACCTTGGAGCGGCCGAGGGCCACCCAGCTTCAGTGATGGACATGTCTTTCTCAGATCAAGCTTTAACAGCTGAGTACTTAGTTAAAGAGGCTAAGAACTTAAAGCCAGGTGTACATGATGTTCCAACATATATCGATAAGGAAGTTGCAAGCCTGAAGCTCATGAGCATGGGTGGACGAATCGATGTTCTAACTCCAGCACAGGATATGTACCTGAACTCATGGGAGCACGGTAGCTAATGACTTTGGTTATGGTCGTCGATGACGATCAAGACCTCTCTGAAATGCTCGGTATCGTTTTAACCGGAGCAGGAATTGATGTCGACCTTGTAAGTCGCGGTGATGAAGTTCTTGAAGTTTTTAGAAATAATCCACCAGATTTGGTATTGCTAGATGTAATGCTTCCAGGTTTGGATGGCATTGAAGTGTGCAAATTGATTCGAGCTGAATCCATGGTGCCGATCATCATGCTCAGTGCCAAAGGCGACACATACGATGTTGTTCGGGGACTAGAAGCTGGTGCCGATGATTACATGGTTAAGCCTTTCAAGCACCCTTCTGAATTAGTTGCCCGAATCCGTACTCGCTTGCGACGTACCAACGCTGATATCTCAGGTCTATTAACTATTGGCGATCTGGCGATCGATGTACAAGCTCATCAAGTTTTACGAGCAGGAAAGCAGATTTTCTTAACTCGCCTTGAATTTGATCTACTAGTTGCACTAGCTAAAGAGCCAGGGCGCGTATTTTCCCGCGATGCTTTACTAAGTGAAGTGTGGGGATACCGACACTCAACTGATACCCGTTTAGTGAATGTGCACGTGCAACGCCTGCGATCCAAGATTGAACATGATGCCGAGCGTCCAGAAATCGTGGTTACCGTTCGCGGCGTAGGATACAAAGCTGGAGTGATGGGCGGCTCGTAACTATGAACCGAGTCATTGCGGTATTCAGGAACTCTCTTGCCTTTAAAGTCGTCATTTCAACGATGGCACTTTCGCTGGTCGTTATCTATATTGCAGGTTCAGCCCTTAATTCACAGCTCTCCAGTGGAATTAAGCAAGTAAATATCGAATCCGCTGTGATCGAAGCTCGCTCGACCATGTTTAGTGCGCAGTACCGATTTATTTTAGCGCAGAACGAAAGTGATGCGGCCATCAAAAAGGTCGTCGATGATGTGGTCAGCTCTGCAACTACATTGACAGCGAATGAAAATGCTCGCGAAGTAATCTTCTTGCGTAGCCCAGGCAATACGCATAAGGCTAATTACGAAATCTCTTCCAACGCAGTTGATTTGCGGTCGATTCCACAAACGTTGAGAACTCAAGTGCGTAAGAGTGAGAAAATTGAGTGGAACTACATTCGAGTTAATTATATCGGTGGAGATAATATTCCAGGGTTAGCAATAGGACAAAAAGTTTTCATTCCTAATGCTGGGCAGTATGAGATGTATATTCTCTTTTCATTAACGAATCAAAATGCCACTCTTGTCTTGATTCAAAACTATCTATTCCTGACCGGCTTATTCCTTGTTCTACTCATTGCGCTTATTACATGGTTAGTGGTTCGCCAGGTTGTTAGGCCAGTACGTCAAGCAGCACAAATCGCCACTCAATTTACAGCTGGTGACTTTAGGCAGCGAATGAATGTACGGTCAAAAGATGAAATCTCCACCCTCGGCAATGCATTTAATGAAATGGCAGAGTCCTTGGAAAAACAGATTGCACGCCTTGAAAATCTTTCCCGGGTTCAGCAGCGCTTTGTTTCTGACGTTTCGCATGAGCTTAGAACTCCATTGACTACGTTAAGAATGGCCTCCGAAGTCATTAACTCCTTTGGCGAAAGTTTCGACCCCATCCTTGCAAGAAGCAGTGAGTTAATGGTGGCCCAGCTCGATCGATTTGAACGTCTTCTGGAAGATCTCCTTGAAATTAGCCGCTTTGATGCAGAAGTTGCAGTTCTTGAGCCAGTGGAGTTCGATATTGTCAGTTTGGTAAACCGATGTGCTACTGATCTTGCGTGGGTAGCAAAGAAACGTTCAACAGATTTACGTGTTTACTGCATCTCAGAGACCCTGACGGTGACCGCCGATATTCGACGCGTTGAGCGCATTTTACGTAACTTGCTCACTAACGCAATTGATCACGCCGAAGAGAAGCCGATTTCAATCACCATCGTAGCCAGTGACGATGATGTTGCAATTGGAGTGCGTGACTTCGGAAATGGACTTGACGAGAGTGCGCTCACTCGAGTCTTCGATCGTTTTTGGCGTGCCGATCCATCTCGCGATCGAACAAGAGGTGGAACCGGACTTGGCCTGTCAATCGCACTCGAAGATGCGCGACTACACAATGGTGAGTTAGAGGCGTGGGGAAGACCGGGCAAAGGCGCGCACTTTGTGTTGACGCTGCCTCGCCATGCCGGTCAGGGGATTAATTCTAGATTAATTAAGCTAGTTCCTGATGATTTTCATGGATAGTTTCCACAACGCTTTTTAGTAGAAATATTTTTGGCATATCGTGCTCGAATGCGTCTGACACAAGAACTAAGCCAGTTAATCTTTCCTACTCGATGTTTTGGCTGCGATAGAATTGGTTTAGCAATTTGTTCTGACTGTCGAAGTGAATGGCATCCGCATTATTACTTAACGCACGTCTCTTCACTTAAAGTTCATTCAGCAGTGACTTATTCACCAACGGCCAGAAAAATCCTTTTAGCCGCTAAAGAGAATGGAATTAATGCTGCCGATAATCTGATTATAGATTCCATTATTCATGTTTTATCGATGGCAAATTTCACAGGATCAAATATTTCTTTAGTTCCAATCCCATCGTCCTCCATGTCTAAGCGGCGAAGGGGACGTAGTTTTGTAGTCGATATAGTGGAGCGCATTGCACGGCAAACATCTTTGCCAATGAATAACTCTCTACACCTGATACGACCCGTAAGAGATCAGAGCAGATTGCGCGCGATGCAACGCTCTCTTAACGTGGATGGAGCAATGAGTCTGAAGCCCGGCGTTATACCCAGAGCCGATCTGGTCCTGATAGATGATGTTGTAACCACGGGGGCTACCCTGCGGGAGGCGGCCAGGGCCCTTACCGCCGCTGGATGCCACGTTATTGGCTCAGTTACCGCTTGCGTGGCCCAACCTCTACGATAGAGGCCACAAGCTCGATGTTTATCGAAAGGTTTTAGGCGATGCCAGCGTTTTTAGACAAGATCATGCGTGCCGGTGAAGGTCGACTCCTTCGTGAGCTTGGCAAGGTCGCTGATGCGGTAAATGCCCAAGAAGCCCGCGTAAGCGCGCTCTCAGATAGCCAACTACGCGAACAGACCAGCCTATTTCAAACTCGTTATGCCAACGGTGAATCACTTGATTCGATTATGCCTGAGGCCTATGCCGTAGTTCGCGAAGCGGCTAAGCGCACATTAGGTCAGCGCCACTATGACGTTCAAATTATGGGTGGAGCAGCACTTCACAGGGGAAATATCGCTGAAATGCGAACAGGTGAAGGTAAGACTTTGGTAGCAACGCTACCGTCATATCTGAATGCTTTAGCTGGCCGCGGAGTGCACGTTGTAACGACAAATGATTATTTAGCTGAGCGCGATAGTGAATGGATGGGTCGCATTCACCGCTTCTTGGGCTTAAAGGTTGGCGTCATTCTTGCCAATATGACGCCAATAGAGCGTCGCGAAGCTTACGCCGCAGACATTACTTATGGCACTAACAATGAATTTGGCTTTGACTACTTACGCGACAACATGGCGTGGTCATTAGAAGAGTGCGTACAACGTGATCATTTCTTCGCAGTAGTTGATGAGGTTGACTCAATTTTGATCGATGAAGCTCGTACGCCTTTGATCATCAGCGGACCCGCCGATAAGGCAACAAAATGGTACGTAGAGTTTGCAAATCATGTCGGCAAATTACAACGCGATGTTCACTATGAAGTAGATGAAAAGAAGAAGACCGTAGGAATTCTAGAAGAAGGCGTAACAAAGGTCGAAGAGTTATTGCAAATCGGCAATCTGTACGAGGCCGCCAATACTCCAATGATCGGTTATCTAAATAATGCAGTGCGCGCAAAGGAGCTTTTCAAGCGCGATAAAGATTACGTAGTCATGAATGGCGAGCTACTTATCGTTGATGAGCACACTGGTCGCATGTTGGCCGGACGTCGCTAC
>CAIXPV010000002.1 GCA_903921405.1 uncultured Actinomycetes bacterium | reverse complement strand
TAAAGAAATCTTTATCAGCCAAATTCTCAGTTTCAGCCGTATGAGGAGTACACATGATGACAACATCGCACAGGGGAAGAAGGCTAATTAATTCGGAGACCCCATAAACGCCATCCCTTGAATGACGAGCAACCTTAATTACTTCACATTCAAAACCATCTAATCGACGTTCAATCGCCGTGCCAACTGAGCCGTATCCAATTATTAAGACCTTGGTATCGGCAAGTGATTGCCAAATGTGTTGAGTTCTAAGTGGCCAGTCGTATTGTCTCGAAAAATGATCGATTCCTCGAAGCGAAGCCAATGTAAGTGCTACAGCCATTTCTGCGGTCGATGTATGGTGGGCATCGGTTGAATTGCACAGCGTGACACCTTGTCTAACATGTGGCAATAGATCTTCTACTCCTGCTGACAGTGAGTGAATAACTTTTAGAGATTTCATTGTTGGAATCAGAGCTTCAATTTCACTTCGAATTTCAAACATGGGAGGGACTAGAAATTCGACGTCTTCACAAGAATCAGGAATTCCCGTACTGGCATTAACAACTTGAATGTCACTTTCAAAACCTTTGAGCGAATCAAGAAAAGATGAGCTAGGCAGCCAGACTCTCATGTACTTCTCTCCAGCCGTTAGCAGAATAGGTTAAAGGTACTGTTATGCCTGAAAATTTGCGATAGTCCAGCATTGATTATAACTATCTTTCGGGAACTCGGAAAATATTTTCTGCAAAACCTTCTACACATACGGAAAGTCATTGACTACACCTTTCTGTTCACGTAGTCTGAAATCGTAGTAGGAAAGAATTTCAAAGATCATCGGAAGCTTGGGATGGAGAAAATCTCGGTATGGACATTACCTTAAGACAGGTTCAGGATTTCCTTCAAGTGCTCACCAATGGTGTTGCTGCAGGTGCGGTTTACGCTTTAGTCGCAGTAAGTTTTATTTTAGTTTACAAGGCAGTTGGAATCGTAAACTTCGCTGCCGGTGAGATTGTTGCAGTCGGCGGCTACGTAGGAGTTGTACTGGCAAATATCCTTGGATTACCACTTGTTCTTTCACTACTAATTTGTATTGTACTGATGTCATTTTTTGGTTATGGATTTCAGTTTGTAGTTTACAGACCGTTAAAAGGTAAGTCCTTTCTTATCATCGCAATAAGCACGCTGGCGACGGGAATTATTTTAGCTAATGGAATTCAACTCCTTTTTGGTCCAGCGCCAAGACGATTAGAGCCTTTGCTTTCTAATCCTACCGTAGATATAAAGGGTGTTTTTATCTCTGTTCCTAACTTAATTATTATATTTATTTCGGTTTTAACTTTAATAGGAATCAAATTCCTATTTGCAAAAACGCGACTTGGCTTCCAAATGATGTCCACAGCGCAAGATCCTGAAATGGCTCGGCTCTTAGGAATCAATACGGACAGAATGGTGTCGATTACATTTATGCTTTCATTTGCAATTGCCGGTCTCGTTGGTTTTCTCATTGCTCCGGTTCTCTATCTTGTTCCAACGATGGGACTTGGAATTGCGTTAAAAGGATTTGCGGCTGCGATCATTGGTGGCTTTGGGGAAGTCAACGGCGCAATCGTCGGCGGCCTAGCGATTGGAATTCTGGAAATTCTCTTTGCACGCTACCTATCCTCTTCATTCCAGAGTCTCTTAATTTTCTTAGTCGTACTCGGCTTCCTCTACTTTAGGCCAGAGGGAATATTTAACCGTGAGATTGGGCAAAAGGTATGAGCAAGAGTAATAGTGGGTCGACTTCTGCCCT
>CAIXPV010000001.1 GCA_903921405.1 uncultured Actinomycetes bacterium | reverse complement strand
TGCTCTGCTTGTGCGATATCAAATAGTCGTGAAGGTGCTGGATGCATAGGTGCACCATCAAATAAAACGACAGTTGCTCCGCGCCCGAGCGCCATTATCAGCCAGTTCCACATCATCCAGCCACACGTTGTAAAGAAAAATACCTTTTGATCCTGCGTGATATTAAATTGATACAACATTTCGGCGTTAGCTTTCAACATGACGCCTGCGCCGCTATGAGTGATGCACTTGGGTTTTCCGGTTGTACCAGATGAAAAGAGCACAAAGCCTGGGTGATCAAAGGGAAGTGGTGTGAAATCTAATGGGGAGCCCATAAACGGTGCTATCCACGCTGAAAACTGATTCACCTGAACCGTATGAATAAGAGTTGGAAGCAGTTCTTTAATCTGAGCGACCTTTGATGCGCAGTCAAAAACCTTACCGTTGTATTGATAAGAATCTGCGGCCAGTAAGACTTTAGGCTCAATCTGTCCGAAACGATCCTGTACAGCTCCGGGAGCAAAATCAGGGGATGCCGTTGAAACCGTAGCGCCAATGCTCAGTGCACCAAGGGTGAAGACGATCGTCTCGGTAACGTTAGGTACCCATGCTGCAACGCGATCTCCCTTAACAACACCCAATGATTTTAGCGCAGCAGTTGTAGCGGCTACTTGTGATCGTAGCTCGGCCCAGGTTATTTCACTTCGCGTGCCATCCTCTAAAATCGAAACAATTGCAACGTCATTGTCATCTCCTTTAGACAAGAGATTTTCAGCCACATTCAATGTTGCTTCACTAAAGAAACGAGCAGATATAAAATCTTTCCCCGCGTCATAAAACTTTGAACCCTTATGTCCAATGATCTGACACTCATCCCAAGCCTTTGACCAAAACTCTCCAGGGTTTTCTACGCTCCACGCATGCAGTTGATCGTATGACTCAAAGCCGAGTTGCCTTTGCAACTTTGCAACTGCGGTGTCGCTAGAATCTTTAGGTTCCCACAGCTTTGTATTCATTGTGATTTCTTGGTAATCGCTCTAAGTCGAAGTTTGTAGTAAGCACCGGATAAGCCACCGGGTGCAAACATCACTACAAAGATAAAGAGAAGGCCCAAGACAAATGCGGGCTCGGAGATTGGACCACCGATCCACTTTGGAATCGTCTTAAATGAATCTTGTTGAGTTAAATCCTGCATGCGGGTTGTGGCAACTGAGTAAATGATTCCACCTATAACGGCGCCCCAGCGTGTTACTGCTCCGCCTAAAACCACCATTAACAAGAGGCTAATTGTCACACCGGCATCGGCAAATCGAGGTGCTGCACTGCCTGCAGCCAGCAACATCACATCGCCCAATAAAGCAGCCAGGGCGGCGCTAATCACAAAGGCCAGTAACTTAAAGCGCTGCGTATTAAGACCTAACACTTGTACGCGCAGCTCATTATCTCTAAGGGCCGCGAACACACGTCCAGCTGAACTCTCTGTAACCCACCAGATAACCGCATACGTCAGAGCCATGGCAGCAAGGGCGGTCCAGTAAATATATTTAGTGTTTACAACGCTAATCCAGAACTGCGGAATTAAATTGGCGTTAAGTGCGATTCCATTTTCTCCACCAGTTAAGTCAAAGAAGTTTCGCTCAAGAATCACATGGCCGGCCTCACCAAAGGCCAAGGTAACCATAGCAAAGGTGATTCCAGTTGTTCGCAACGATGCCGCACCAACCAAAAGCGCCAGTAGCGCACTGACGGCAATTGCAATAAGAGATGCCAGCCACCAAGAAACAACTTCATGGTTAATAAGAATACAGGTGACATAAACTCCGGTTGCAAAATAAAGAGCATGGCCAAATGAGAGCAAGCCAGTAAATCCAAAGAGCAAGTCGTAGGTAAGTGCTAAGCCACCCCAGATAAATGCAACTGCCATAGTTTGTTGTAAGCCAGGCCTGCTCAAAGGATTATTGCCCAGTACTGGAGCAAGTGCTAACAGAGCCATAACAACTCCAAGTAGAGGCCGAGAATATTTCCAACGCAACATTATGCTCGCACCTTTCCTAATAAACCTTGGGGTCTGATAAGTAAGACAACGGCCAACAAAATCACAACTACGAAATCTCCAAGACCTGTTGCATAGTAATTAGCAAACTGTTTAATAATCCCAATGAGCATCGCGGCCAAGAAGCTACCAGGCACAGAACCCATGCCACCAATAACAACAACGATGAATCCGTAGATTAAATACGAGCCGGCAATGAGGGGAGAAACTCCATTGGAATAGACCGACACTAAGACTCCGCCGACACCGGCTGCAAAACCACCCAAGAAGAAAACAGTACTAAAAGCCTTGCGCACGTTGATTCCAAGGGCATCCACCATGTGCCGGTTTTCAACACCGGCTCGGATGATCAAGCCAATGCGCGTGAACTTGAGAAGGGCCCAGTTACCAATCAGCAAAAGGATGGCCGTAGAAATATAGATAACTCGGTCGGCTGGAATCTGAGCCCCACCAATATCTATTGCGGTCAAAAACCACATAGGGGTCGGGAACATGCGAAGGTCGTTTCCAAACCAGCCGCCCAAGACTGCACCTACTACCAAAGAGACGCCAACGGTGACTAAGGCTTGATCAATATGTCGCTCGTAAAGTCGAGTAATTAACAACTGTTCGATCAACAAGGCAAATAAACCTGCAGCTAAGCCACCGATAATCATGGCAAGTAGGAATTCGGGGATAGTAGTTTCAAAACCCATCTTGCTAGCAACCCAGAAACCAACAAAGGCGCCTACGGTTAAAAAGCTTCCGTGAGCAAAGTTGAGCACACCCATCAAACCGTAAATAAGTGAAAGGCCAGAGGCAATCAGGAAGTACAAGGCACCTAAACCAATACCTGTGATTCCAATAAGGATAAAAGCCTCCATTATTTGTGACCTCCGCTAACGCCTAGCATTTCATGAACCCATGCTGGGTCACTTAAGTTTTCAGGTCCACCTTGAAAAATGACTTTTCCCTGATCCATAACAATCACATTTTCAGCAACACGTTTAACCAATGCAAGGTTTTGTTCTACAAGCAACATTGTTGTTTCGTGAGCAACTTTTACCAATGCATTTGCGACCTCTGTCACTAGCTTTGGCGCCAAACCCTTTGTGGGTTCATCGACTAGAAGAATCTCATTCTCATTTAACAACGCTCTGGCAATTGCCACCATTTGTTGCTGGCCACCCGATAATGATCCGGCCAGCTGGGCCGCACGCGTATCTAATTCAGGAAAGAGTTCGAAAATATTCTTATACGCATCGCCATTGTTTTTGTTGCGCGATGCCAAAGTTAAGTTCTCGCGCACCGATAAAGTTGAGAAAATCTCACGGTCTTCGGGCACATAGGCCACACCGGCTTGTGCAATCTTGTATGTCGGTGTTCCAAGTATCTGCTGCCCATTGAGCTCAATTGAGCCAGTGCCTTGATACAGCCCCATGATGCTTTTGAGCGTTGTGGATTTACCAACGCCATTGCGACCCAGAAGTGCCGTTACTTTGTGAGCTGGTACATCAAATGTCACACCATGCAAGATATGAGATTCGCCGATCTTTACATTCAGATCCTTAACGGTCAATGCGTTCATAGCGCTTCACCAATATATGCAGATTGAACGATTGGGTTATTAATAACATTTTGTGGAGTATCACAGACTAGTAATTCACCGTAATTAAGAACTGCGATCCGATCGGCAAGCCCCAAAATAACCTCCATATGGTGCTCGACAATTAGCACAGTCTTTTTGTGCACCGTTGCCAGTGAGCGAATAATTTCGACTAGCTCTGGCACATTTTCAACACTCATGCCGGCCATTGGTTCATCGAGTAAGACAATCTCAGACTTTGAAGCAAGCACGATTGCAATCTCTAAACGGCGCTTGTCACCGTGAGATAGAGCGCCAGCTCGGTGAAGCGCGTATGCAGAGAGGCCAACTTTTGCCAGTGCGTCGTGGGCATGAGCAACAACATCTGTGAACTTATATGCGTTCTTGGTGAGGTTCATAGACTTGCCGTGTGCGGCTTGGGCAGCTATACGAACATTTTCTAAACATGTCAGATTAACAAAAACGCTCGAAGTCTGAAAAGTTCTAGCGATTCCAGCTCTAGCGCGCTCATGTGGTGGCAAATCTGTTACATCACGATCGCCAATAAAGATTTGACCTCGTGATGGTTTACGGATGCCACTGAGCAGATTAAAAAACGAGGTCTTTCCTGCACCATTTGGGCCAATGATTCCTAGGGTTTCATTCGGCTTTACGGAAATGGTTATTCCGTCCAGAATCTTTGCACCACCGATATCCAGTGATAGATCATTAACGTGCAGCGCTGAAATCAAATGCTTAACTCCTTCTAGATTCTTTAGGCGTAATATATAAAGAACCCCAGTGTATTTCTACACTGGGGTTCATTTACTTATATGTTATGTACTACGCACCAACTGCAGAGATTGTCTTCAGCAATACAGGTACATAACCTGAATCAGTCTTAGTCAGACCAACAAGGAACATTGGCTGGATAAGAAGGTGTGAAGAGGCACTGACCTTCATCTGGCCCTTAACGCCAAGCCATGACAAGCCTTCTAGCTTGCTGATCATGGTGTCAACGTTTTGAGATGGATTTCCAGTAAGGGCTGCAACAATCATCTTTGCAGCATCTGCACCTGTTGAGGTGAATAGATCCTGAGTCTTCTTGTTAGCAGCAAACCATGCAGCCATATCTTGTGATGCAGCTGACTTAGATGCACCTGCGAAGTAGCTGTTTGTCATGATTGCGCCGGTTCCCTCAAAAAGAGTTCCGTAGATGTTGTATGTAGCAGCGCCAGCAAGACCAGTAATTGGCTTCTGAGTCTTGAATGCGCCCTGCACCTTAAGTGAAGTCAACATTGCACCAGCTGTAAGCGCATTTGACCATGCAATAAAGATGTATGTTCCATTGGCATCAGCGGCCTTCTTTGCAAAAGGTGTGAAATCTGATGTTGATGTTGGAACCTTGATTACATCAAATAGTGCGCCCTTTGGACCCATCAAAGCCTTGGCGGCTGCGATATTTCCATCACCGAAAGCATTGTCTTCTACGAACAAAACAACTTTCTTGCCAATGATTGGCTTAACGCCAGCAAGTGGAGCTAGGTCCTGAGTAGATGAGTTGCCTGAACGGAATACATACTTATTAGCAGCAGATGTAACCAAGTCATTCTTGGCAGGTCCTGAGATATATAGAACCTTGTTCTGTGCAGCTAGAGGTCCAAGTGTTAGTGCAACTGCAGATCCTGCAGTTCCAACAATAATCTTGGTGCCGTTTCCGACCATGTCCTTAAATGTTGCAGTTGCTGAAGCAGGATCAGCAGCATCATCTTTAGAAGTAACAACAAGCTTTTGACCATTAACGCTCATCTTGCCGCGTGTGTAGTAGTTCAAGCCCCATGCAAGTCCATCGTTGTATGCAAGTCCATATGAACCCAATGGGCCAGAAGTTGAAGTAATTACTCCAATTTTAATATCAGTTGCTGCCTGTGCAGGTGCCATGCTTGGCATGATTACCGCAGCTGCAAGTACAGCAATTCCCAAACGTGAAAGTGAGCGTTTGCTCATGTAGAGATCTCCTAATCAAATGGATAAGCCAATCGAGGGATAGGCTTCTTAGGGATAAATCTAAGGCTTTGCCCGTGTAACTGCTAATTAAGAAGATTGCTTTTATATAACGTTTTGGTAGCGCTTGTGAAAGTAAACACAGGAAACTTCCAGTTTAACTTTGTAAAAGGAGTTGGTTTCAGGGGCTTGCAGGGGCAGACTTGGCCCCATGTCACTTCCAACACTCAAAACCCTGGTGCCGGTTTCAGGCGGCTCACTCTCTGTTTTCCAATACGGTGATGGCACGGGAACCCCGGTCCTTTTAATCCATGGAGTTACTTCATCAAACCGTGCCTTCCAAGTTTTCGCAGATGCGTTAATAGCTCGCGGTAAAGCACCATTTGCAGTTGATCTTCGTGGACGTGGTGATTCAAATAATCTGCCTGGGCCATTTGGAATGGCAACGCACGCCAATGACATGGCCGCCGTGATTAAGCACTTTGGATGGGAAAAGCCAGATGTCATTGGACATTCAATGGGCGGTTTTGTAACTGCAGCACTTGTCGGTTTATATCCAGATTTAGTTGGCAATGTTGTGTTTGCAGATGGAGGAGTGCCACTGCCGATGCCACCTGGAATGACTGTTGAACAGATTATGCCCTTCGTTCTAGGACCTGCACTTGCTCGGCTTGGAATGGAGTTTGACAGCAAAGAGGCATATCGCGAATATTGGAAACCACAACCAGCTTTTGCGAAAGGCTGGTCGGCGGTTATGGATGAATACGTTGATTACGACTTACGTGGAGAAGCACCACACATGAAGCCATCGACTAATCCGCAGGCCGTTGAAGAGGATTCTCGAGATTTATTTGGTGATGACTTAATCACGCGCTCACTGAAAGGATTAACTAAGCAGTCTTTATTTATTAAGGCCGAACGCGGTTTGCAAAATGAAGAAAATGGTCTGTACCCAATGGCAGTTCTAGATTTAGTTCTACCGATGTACCCACAACTGAAGCTAGAATTCTTATCAGATTGCAATCACTATGACATGTTCACCGAGGCCGGTGGAGCAGAACGGGTTGCACAGATAATCTATGGAGATCGCACATGAGTCTAAAAGGAAAGCGCGCATTTATTACCGGTTCATTTCAGGGCATTGGCCTTGGAATCGCTACCGCTCTTGCGGCAGAAGGCGCTGATATTGTCTTGCATGGTTTAGCCGATGCCGAAACAGTTGCAAAGGCTGAAGCGGCAGTCAAAGCCGCTGGTGCGGGCAGAGTCGAATCGCATGTGAGTGATCTACGCGATGTAACTGCAACAGAGGCGCTCGTCGCAACTATCTTGGCACATGGCCCAGTAGATATCTTGTGCAATAACGCTGGAATTCAATTCACAGCACCAATTGCAGATATGCCACGTGAAAAATGGAACGACATCATTGCAATCAATCTGACGTCGTATTTTGACACTATGAGATTGCTACTGCCCCAGATGGCCGCGCGTGGATATGGTCGAGTCATTAATACAGCTTCAGTGCATGGTTTAGTCGCATCGGTTGCGAAGTCACCATATATATCGGCAAAGCACGGAGTCATCGGCTTAACTAAAACTGCAGCACTTGATTACGCCGCCAGCGGCAGCCGTGAATCTGGAGGAATTACCGTAAATGCAATCTGCCCTGGCTGGGTTGAAACCGCATTAATCGAGCCACAGATTCAAGCACGGGTTGATTTATTTAATGGAGATCGTGCTGCAGGTATTGCGGATCTTTTATCTGAGAAACAACCCTCACGGCGAATGTCTACTCCGGCAGAAATCGGAGCGGTCGCAGTATTTCTATGTTCGCCAGCTGCACACAACATCACTGGTGTTTCCATTCCTGTAGACGGCGGTTGGACTGCTCAATGAAATCTCGAATTACGGCGCTGCTTTTAATTAGCTCAATAATATTCATATGCACTGGAGCGGCAAAAGCCGATGAGGTTATTCCAACAAGAGCAGAACAAGTTGCAGCGATTCACGCTCAATATGACCGTTTATATGATATTCAATACGCACGCTTGATGGTTATCAAGGTCAAGGTTGCAAATGATGCCAGCATGCTTGGCTCTTTTAAGTTTGTACTTGCCGATTTCAATGGAGTTCGTGCATTTCTTACAACAAACCTTGCCAGTGAAACATCTGATCTGGAAGCGGTTAAGAGTTATGCAGAAGAAGAGTTTGGCGAATTCCAAAATACTATTTACTTGTTAGAGAAACAGGCAGCAACTCATAAGACTATTACATGTGTTAAGGGTAAGACTGTCAAAAAAGTAACCGCCCTTAAGCCAGTTTGCCCTAAGGGTTATACGAAGAAGTGACTCAACAATTCCCCGTGTTTGTAAGGAATGCCTAGAGATACTAAATGTCCTTTCAAGTCTTTCTACATTTTTGATGACTCCGGGTTGGCTTGCCCCTACAATTCTGCAAGTAGAGCCCAACCAACGGAGAGATGGACGTGGCTACAGTGTCTAGTTTTGGCGTGTTTGCAGGAGCCAAGAAGCACCTTGCAATCCTTTTGCTGCCTATTGGTTTGGGTTTATTAGCGATCACTGCACAGGTGGCTTTCGCTGACACAACAATGCAGTCAGCAATGTCGCACGCTGCCTGGTTTAAGAATGTATCTATCACTTATTCAGGAAGCGATATGACGATTGTCTCTGATGGCTTGCCAAGCTGGAAAGCTGAAAAATATGCAAAACCAAATGCTGGAGTTGTTGTCCCACTAAGTCCAAGTGATGTCACGTTAGATTTTTCAAGCAATCTTGTTTCTGCGCAGAAGATAAGTTATGCAATAACACTGAATCCTGTAAAAGCGGCCGCTCCAACGACTACTTCTTTAGGGGTAATTGGAATATTAGTAAATGGTGCAGTGCTCTATAACCCATACGAAGGTGATGGAAAATCTGTTGCTGTTGCAGGCAATGTTTACTTGACTGATTCAAACGGCGTGCAGTGGGGCTTTCTCGACGTTTGCAATGGCCACCCGGGTATGGGCGGCATGTATCACTATCACGGTATGCCACCATGTGTTACTTCCGTCATTGATACTGTCGGTGGACCATCACACATACTAGGAGTCGCCTTCGATGGTTTTCCTATTTATGGAAACAGAGATATCAATGGAAAAATTATTTCATCAACACAATTAGATGATTGCAATGGAATTACTAGTCCAACTCCTGAATTCCCAGCTGGTTTGTATCACTATGTTCTAACCGAAGAAAAAAGTAATCGTTCAACTATTAACTGCTATACAGGAACGCCTAATGCAGCACTCATTACTAAAGCACCTGGCGCACCAGCCAATGGTGGTATGCCAGGAGGCCCAGGTGGTGCACCGGGATCAATGCCTGGCATGGGGCCAACACCAGGTGGAACGGGGATGGCGCAACCTGGCCTGCCTACCGTGGACCCAGTACAAGCTGCTGCAACTAAAGCCGCTGCTGATAAAGCAGCTGCTGATGCAAAAGCTGCAGCTGATAAAGCCGCCGCTGAACTTAAAGCTCTTCAGGAAGCCGAAACAAAAGCCGCTGCAGAGTTAAAAGCCAAACAAGAGGCCGAAACAAAAGCTGCAGCAGAAAAGCTAATCGCTGATGCAAAAGTAGCTGCCGAAAAAATTATTGCTGACGCACAAGCTGCGGTGGAGTTAAAAGCCAAACAAGAAGCCGAAGCAAAAGCTGAAGCAGAGTTAAAAGCCAAACAAGAAGCCGAAACAA
Source organism: uncultured Actinomycetes bacterium (assembly GCA_903921405.1). Taxonomy (GTDB): domain Bacteria; phylum Actinomycetota; class Actinomycetes; order Nanopelagicales; family Nanopelagicaceae; genus Planktophila. The sequence goes on along the minus strand of CAIXPV010000001.1, from coordinate 215 downwards.
AAGCTGCAGCAGAGAAATTAATTTCAGATGCTAAAGCTCAAGCAGAGCAAATAATTGCTGCTGCAAAAGCCGCAGCCGATAAAGCCGCAGCCGATAAAGCCGCAGCCGATAAGGCCGCCGCAGCAAAGAAGTTGATCACCATTACCTGCGTTAAAAGTAAGTTGACCAAAAAGGTAACTGCTCTCAAGCCAGTGTGTCCAAAGGGTTATACGAAG